>CAZGJW010000028.1:0-27553 GCA_964525675.1 uncultured Spirochaetota bacterium | reverse complement strand
TTGTTTCAACGTTGTCTCCGAGTGTATGCCCTGTTGCCACACAGGAATACCCGATTTTCCCAAGTATTTTGTATAAAAAGGAATACCGAAACTTTCTGGCTACTTCCTCCGGCGACTCACCACTGTCCGAATGGAGTGCTGAGGCCTTTTCACTGTAGCAGGGAATACCACAGGCCTGTGCCGACTGTTCCACAAAGGTCTGGTCACCATCGGATTCATGCCCGCGCAGGCCGTGATTGAAATGGGCAATAGAAAGCGTGATGTTGAAGGATTCCCTCATTTTCATAAATATGTATAACAGTCCTATTGAATCCGGACCTCCAGATACGGCCAGTATAACTTTGTCTCCACTGTTAACAAGCCTGTTTTTCAGACAATATTTTTTTACATGTTCAACAATATCCATTTCTATGCTGTTCCTGTGCAACCCCTGCTTCGAAAGTGTGCGCGCTGACAGGATCATTTTTCAGCCATTAAACCTATCCATGGCTTCATCGACTGATTCAAGCACCATGACGGAGAGGGCTTCGATTATCCTGTTCGATTCACTCCTGAATATTTTGAGTTCCTCCTGTGTAAAATCTTCCAGGACATACTCGCATAGATCCTTTTCGGAACTGCTCTCCGGCCTTCCGATTCCGAATCGAATACGCGGAAAATCCTCTGATTTTAAAGAATATATAAGAGATTTTATACCGTTATGCCCCCCTGAGCCTCCACTCCGTCTGATACGCATCCTTCCGAAAGGGAGATCGCTGTCATCAGCGATGACAATGATATTGTTAGTTTTGACTTTGAGAAAGCTTGCAAGGTATAAAACCGCCTCTCCGCTGAGATTCATAAAGGTCTGTGGTTTCAGAATCACGACATCTTCTGTAAGGCATTTTCCACGGCCGAAAACTGCTTTTTTCTTTTTTATATCGAGATCAATACCGTATTTACCGGCAAACTGATCTGCCACCAGAAACCCGACGTTGTGACGGTTGTACTGGTATTTTCTACCAGGATTCCCCAGACCGACAATGAGCTTCAAAAGCTGCACCTCTTCAAGAAAATCAAACCCCACCCGGGAATATATTACAAAAGAGAAAACACAATCACGATTCTACACTTTCGCCCTCTTCTGCCTTTTCTTCGACCTTTTCCTCAGGCGCCACACCCTCTTCAGGAACTGCCTCAACTTCAGCAGCAACCGGAACTTCAACCTTGGTCGGTGTGCCGATTGCAACAACGACCTGCTCCGGATTGGAGAGTATCTTCAACTTTTTATCAACCTGCAGGTCCTTTACATGTAGAGAATCACCCACTTCAAAGTCGGTGACATCAACCGTGATAGCGTCGGGAATATCTTTTGGCAGGCATTCTATTTCGATATCTCTGAGAAAAACCTCGAGGATTCCGCCTTTCTTTACTCCAGCCGGTGTTCCCATTACCTTTACGGGAATCTCCGTTTTAAGCAGCTTCCCTCTTTCAAATTCAAGAAAATCAATGTGGAGTATTTTACGGGTAACAGGATCCTGTTGAAAATCCTTTACAATAACCTCAGCCTTTTCCTTTCCGTTGATATTCAGCGTCACGATCGAATGCTCACCGATGTCTTCAAAAAGCTTCTTGAACGCCTTTTCCTCTACTGATAGGATTTTGTTCCCCTTATGGCCGTACAGTACCGCCGGAATGAAACCGCTTCTCCTTATTTTCTGCGCCGCTTCTTTGCCGGTATTTTCCCTTATCTGAATATCAAGTATATTTTTTTCCATTTTTTTCCTCACGTTCATTACATTTGTGGTTTTATGTATATTACCGGAACAATGTTCCGGCAGAAAGCCAGCGTACAATTATTCAAGACCGATAATATGATTGGAATCTGCATCCATAAATAGCGGAGAAACCGACCTGTCTTCATGTATTCGTTCAATTGCCTCGGCAAGCAGGCCGGCTATCGGAAGGGCCTCGATTCTGTCTGTAGCGCTGCTCTTTCTCTCGTCGAGATATATGGAATCACTTACAACCACTTTAGTCAATGCTGAATCGTTTATATTTTGAATTGCATTTGCCGAAAAAATACCGTGAGTTGCGCAAGCATAAATACTTTGTGCCCCCTTTTCAGCGAGAATATTAGAAGCAGAGCAGAGCGTGCCCGCAGTATCTATCATATCGTCAATAATAATCAGATCTCTCCCCTTTATGAGGTTTTCCCCGATTATATTCATCACGGTGGATTTGTTCTTCTCGTATCTCCTCTTATCGATAATTGCCATGTGTGTTTTTAAAAGCCTCGCAAAAAACCGTGCCCGCTCAACCCCTCCCGCGTCCGGAGATACAACAACAAACTGCCCCTCCTTCTCTTTGAAATAATCAAACAAAACAGGGGTAGCAAAAAGATGATCGACAGGAATATCAAAATAGCCCTGAATTTGCAGTGCATGTACATCGAGAAGCAGTATTCTATTAGCACCTGCGGTCGTTATGAGATTTGCAATCAGCTTTGCGCTGATTGGTGTCCGTGGCTGCGCCTTCCGGTCCTGTCGGGCATATCCATAATAGGGTATAACCGCCGTGATACGGCCTGCTGAAGCCCGCTTCAGTGCATCAAGGATGATCAGCAGTTCCATCAAATTTTCATTGCCGGGATTTGATGTCGATTGAACGACAAAGATGTCCTCCCCGCGTACTGATTCGTTTATTTGGACAAAAATCTCCCCGTCTGCAAATCTGCTTATGTCCACATCAGTAAGTTCTATATCGAGGCTCTTCGCAATCTTTTCGGCAAGGGGACGGTTTGCCGTACCGGAAATAACTTTCAAGGCAGAACGTACCATGATCTATTCCTTCCGTCCATTAAGGTTCGCGGATCAGCGACAGAGGAGGCGGGCCCACCCGCTTCCGGCCGCGTGCAACCGGATGAGACCCATTAGCACTTTAGCTGAGTACATGATCAATAATCCCGGGTTTCGGGAGAACGCAGAGACTGAAACAATAAATAGCTTCTGGGGCGGGAGGATTCGAACCCCCGAATGTCAGGACCAAAACCTGATGGCTTACCCCTTGCCGACGCCCCATTCAAAATAAAACTGTTTGGGTATTGATACGCTCAATTAATATAAAAAAATATGCATAAAATGGAAACCAAAAAATTATGGGAGATTAAACGATTGCACACTGTAACGGGGTATTGTTAGTTTCTGTTAACTATGCTCGATACTACAAAACAATTAAAGGAAACTCTTTCTGTTCCATCTGGCAACGGGTGTTACTTTTCGGTATTTTTTACATCATCGTGGTCTATTTTTCCTTCTGATTCTTTCTCGACCTCTCTGTAGTACGCATCAAGAACAGCTTTCTGTAAAACCTCTCTAAATGCAGAGTTGATCGGATGCGCAACATCCTTGAACTCACCGCTCGTGGTCTTTCTGCTCGGCATGGCTACAAAAATTCCGCTCTGGCCGTTGATAACCTTAAGGTTATGGACCACAAATGAATCATCAAATGTAACTGAGACGTAGGCTTTCAACTTACCTTCATTACCGACACGCTTCACCCTTACATCAGTAATATCCATAGTATCAAGTACCTCATAAAAAGTTGACTATTAAAAATCCTACCACATACAAATAGTATGTCAAGAAAATTAATTTTTTACATCAGGCCGTTCGGTGGATGCTTCGGTCTCCTCAGTCGCCGTGCCCATATATGCTTTCATACATTTTATACGAAGTGTATACCTTTTTAACGAAATCTCGTGTCTCCGGGAACGGGATGTTTTCGACCATTGTATCCGTACTGATTCCCGGTAAAGACCATCTGTTGACATTATTCGGCCCTCCGTTGTATGCTGCAAGCACCTCCTCTATGGACTCGAAGCGGTTAAGCAGGTAGCGAAGATATGCCGTTCCTGATTGTATATTGAGAACGGGATTGAATAAATCCTGCGTAGTAATCGACCTGTGCATAATCCAGCTTGCCGTTTCAGGCATAAGCTGCATAAGACCCGCCGCTCCTTTTGTAGAGAGCGCATCTGGCTTGAACCTGCTTTCCTCTCTGATCATTGCAAGGAGAAAGTTGCGGTCAATATCTTCATCGGAGTTCTTCACCATGTCAACATACGCCAGCGGATAAAACAGTTTCCGGACATCATCGTCCATGAAGATAAGGTAATCGCGTTTAATATACTCGGTCATACGCTGAGCATACGCTACGCCTCGATATACATCCCCGTTTTCATAGTAAACCCGTGAAAAAAGATAGTTTAATTTGTAACGAAAACTCCGATCAGTTACCTGATACACATTGCCGAATATTTCGAGCAGATCGTCATACATGCCGAGCTCAAATATCCTGAAAAATATACCGGAATTGAGCTGATCGATTGAATACCCAATCTTCCCCTCTTCCATTTTATTTCGGATAAGATCGAGTATATCGATTATGCGTATTCGTGACTCCTGCTTTGCCTCTCCCTGGCTGTACAGCTGTATGAAGATTTGAAGGGCTGCTTCATAATTACCTTTTTCAAACAGCTGCTGTGACTTTTGCAGTAGAACCTCCGTACCCCCATTATATCGAGCGGCCCGTGGATTCTCTTTAAGATATGAAGCCGCCTTGAAATAATAGTACGAACCGGGATACTCCGATACTGTATCCTGAAAAAAGGAAGCTTTTCCGTACAGGCCGAAAAGGTAGTGCGCCCATGCCCTGTAGTTCGAGCCATGCAAATCCTCTGAAAACCTCTTCAGGAATGCAAGCGCACGGTCTGCTCCGTATGCATGAAGTGCAAAATAAAACATTTGATAAATCAGCACGTCCAGGCCGGGATAATCTCTATAGGTTTCGATGAACTGTGACACAGACGCAAGGTATCGTTCGGGAGTATCAAGCTTTTTCTGTAGAAGAAGCTGAAGATAGGCTGCTTCAGAAGGCAGGACTCCCGCCGATGCCTGCAGATACTTTTCGAAATATTGGCGCGCCGTCTCGATGTCCCCCGCCTCGAAATGCGCGAGGGCAAGACGGTATAACAGGTCAGGATTACTATTCGACGCATAGATTTTTTCCAACACAGGGACTGCCGATTCATACATACCCTTTGCCATGAAGGATTCCACTCTCTGCATCAATACCGGTTCATCTGCAGGAACCAAATACGATAATTCAATTGCCTCGTCATACATCCCATTTTCACGGTACAGGCGCACAAGATCCGCTGCATTCAACTCTTTACCGAGAAGCGCTGCGACGATACGTCTGTCCTTTAAAATATGATTGAGGACGAATACACATTGCGGGCTCTCCGCATTCATGAGAATGTCTCTGTACACTTCAGCTGCTCGTTCGACATTGCCGTCTATTTGACTCGCACGCGCTTCAAGACAGGCTGCGGATGCACTGTATCGAGCAGTTGAATGCAGAAGCTTTCCAGCAGGTGAATAGTATTCTTTCAGATTGAACAGTCTGAAGACTACCGCATTCATCATTACTGTTGTGTCAAAATCATCCTGCTTTTTACGCCTGATATATGAAAGGAGCTTCCGATACCGGTGTACAGCTTCCGGGTATTCGTCAGACAGCTCATAATTCTTTGCAAACAGATACCCGGTGAACAGACGAAGCTCCTTTTTTTTATACAGCTTTTTATAGATTTGCCGTGCTTTTTCAAAAGCGCCTGTCTTTTCATATGATACTGCAGCAAGCAGCGCCACCTCATCACCTGCATGTCTGGAGTTTTCATACAGACCTACAGTGCCGATATAATCTCCAGCCTTAAAGACAGCGGCGATTTCGTCAATGAATTTCTCATCGGTGGAGGCGAAAAGAGAGACTGCTGTTGGCATTGAAAAAAGAAAATTAAGCAGAATCAGCATGGGTAGAGCATACAATTTTTTCATTGGTTCTGTTCCACAACAGAAGTAATTTACTTGATTCCCAGTATTCGGAGTATAAAGGATTCGACCGTAATCGGCAGTATTGAAACAATCGATAGAAAAAGACGCTCAATTAACGGATACAGCCTTGATTTTGAAATGATTACATCGATATTGAATACCGGGTGATTCTTTAAAAAGATAAATATGAAACCGCATAGAAGCATCCCTTTGACAAACCCAATGATTACGCCTAAGAGGTAATCGATATCGGTAAGATTAATACGGTCTACCATGAGAGTAACGGTATTTCTGATGATAATGAGGACAATAGCGATAGCTACAAGAATAATGAAAAATGAAATGATGAGGGCGAGATCCGTATTCATATGGCCTTCGAGCACAGCACTGAGAGGGCGATAAAACAGAAAAGCGCCGATCAAACCCAAAATTACAATGCCCAGAGAAAATAACTCGTTTATGAATCCCTTGAGGTACCCTCTGATACAGAGCGCAACAACAAGGATAATAATTATCAGATCGATAAAATTCAACGTTAAAATAATCCTGATTCCTGATTTTTATGATAACTGTGCTATACTGTTACTTAGAATATCGTAATATGGATTGCTATTGATGAGCGCGAATGATGATGGCAGGGAATTTATTATCAGTGTAATTAAAAAGGTATTGGAAAACCGGGAAGACCTTTCGCTAAACGACAGCTGTATCAACCAGATTGCCGTCCGGATGCTGCTTACTACTCCGGCATCCCAGATTATGTCTGAATTGCAAACCCTCAGACAAAATTGTGCAGATGATGTACGCCATCTTCAGCTGAAAAAGTCGATTGAGCTCCTCGCCCTGGTGACGCATGAAATCGACTATCAAACCTTCAACCGGGACATGAACTAGTTTGCGAACAGTATAGAATGCTCTCGACTTCACGATAGGACAGTACCTCAAGAATATCCTTTTCAGATACCTCATCCCTGTTGTCTAAATCTGCGACCGTACGCGCAACCTTCAGAATACGGTAATAGGCGCGCGCGGACAAACTGTATTTCTGCACAGCACGATACAGTACTTCCTGTATACCTTGATGTATCCTGCAAAATTGTTTTACCAGATTGGTGTTCATTTCGGAATTCAGTCGTATGCCGAAAGGCTTCAGCCTTTGACGCTGAATGTTTCTCGCTTGTATAACACGCCTTTTTATCGCTGCTGACGACTCTGAAGGTTTCCCCCCGACAATATCGTGCGCTTTCAGCGATTTTACCTGTACCTGTATATCGATCCGATCCAGGATAGGGCCCGATAGTTTCATAAAATATTTTTGAATATGCTGCGCACTGCATCTACATTTCCGCTCAACATCGAACAGATATCCACAGGGACAGGGATTCATGGATGCAACGAGCATGAAACGTGCTGGATAGGTAAGGCGGGATTCGGCCCTTGAGATAGTAATCGAGCCGCTTTCAAGCGGCTGCCTGAGAGATTGTATTATATTGCTTTTAAACTCTGTAAACTCATCGAGGAACAGGACGCCGTTATGCGACAGAGTTATTTCACCGGGAATAGCATTTCTCCCACCCCCTATTATCGAAACGTCGGAAGCGGTATGATGCGGTGTACGAAACGGCCTTGCCCGAACAAGGCCCGTATCCTGGGGCAGCATTCCTGCAATGCTGTATATTTTTGTCGTTTCAAAGGATTCCTTTTCACTCATATCAGGTAGTATTGTGGGAATTCGAGAAGCAATCATCGTTTTGCCCGACCCGGGAGAACCGATAAAAAGAATATTATGACCTCCTGCTGCGGCAATTTCAGCCGCCCTGATTGCAAAATTTTGCCCGACAACCTCACAGAAATCAACTGTATTTTTTTTCTCAGAATACGAGCCCGTTTCCGATACCTGTTGTTGAACAGCCTTGTTCTCCAATGTATTGAGCCTTACATGGTGTTTCGAGTGCAGGCCGGTTTCGGAGCCGGAAAGAAATCCGACTGCCTCCTTTAAGTGTGTAACCGGATGCACACGGGGACCGCGGAAGAGCCTGGCCTCAGCGCAGTTCTGCGAGGGCATGATGACATCTGTGAATCCGCTTTGTATTGCTCGTTCCAATACTGCGAGAACCCCTCGAACGGGACGGACCGTTCCGTCGAGTGAGAGCTCTCCGACAATGAGAGATTTATGGATATCTATTTCAACTTTCAGGGCACCGGAAACGATCAGTATACCAAGAGCAATGCCAAGATCAAACACAGAACCGACCTTTTTTAACTCTGCCGGGGCAAGGTTGACTGTCAGACTCCCGAGCGGGAATTCATAACCTGAGTTTCTGATTGCAGCACTCACCCGTTCTCTCGCTTCTCTCACTGCAGGATCCGGCAGGCCGACAATAACCTGGGCTGGAAGCCCCTTTTTCAAGTCGACCTCCACATCAATAACCGATGCATACACTCCGCTCAGTGTCGCCGAATGCAGTCTGAAAAACATATATGATTCTCCATTATTTTTAAACAGACAGACCGGATATTTTGTTTCACGTTTTTCGGTAAAGTATCTCGGCCTTCGATACTTTGTTCGCCGCGGAAATATATTGAATCCGTTTATGCACTCTGTTATACTGAAATCCGGGTTTCAGCCAGCTCGACCCGAGACTTACCACACCGGCGGCATAAACTCAAACTGGGGGATGAAAGAATGGATGATATATGGACTATGGGAGAGCTGCTCGTGGAAATAATGAGGCCGAGGCAAGACATGAGCTTCAAGAAAACAGGGGAGTTTTTAGGGCCTTTTCCAAGCGGTGCGCCGGCAATATTCATCGACACAGTGGCACGCCTCGGGCACGGTGCAGGTATGATAGGCGGTATTGGAAATGATGATTTCGGCGCCTGTGTCCGTGACCGACTGGCCAGAGACGGAGTCGACTGCAGCCACGTTCAAGTTTTTACGCGGGGAACGACCGCAGTTGCGTTTGTCACCTATTTCAAAGACGGATCTCGGAAATTCATCTATCATTTCGACAATACTCCCGCAGTAATGATCCGATTCAAGCCCAAAAACTTCAAATCAGTGCCTGCCTTTTTTCATATTATGGGCTGTTCCATCATGGTAAATAAAGAGTTCGGCCTCAGTATTCTCGAAGCTGCGGATTACTTTGCAAAAAGGGGTACGATAATAACTTTTGACCCGAATATCAGGGCGGAATTGATGGATGAGGAAAGCCTTGAAAACACTGTTCGACCCCTGTTAAACGTGAGTCGCGTGCTGTTGCCGGGTACCGGGGAGATCAAACTCATATCGGGATGTGAAAGCGTCGAGACTTCAGTCGACATACTTTTTAAAAATAAAAACCTGGAAACGATCGTGCTCAAACGAGGTGAAGAGGGGTGCACAGTTTACACGAGGGAACGCTCCATCGATATTCCCGCCTACGCCGTTGATGAGGTGGACCCAACCGGGGCCGGAGACTGTTTTGACGCCGGGTTTTTATGCGGATTGCTTGAAAAAAGACCGCTCATTGAATGTGGACGCATGGCTGCAGTGGCTGGTGCATTAAATGCAGAGGCGTTCGGCCCAATGGAGGGAAATATTTCAAGTGAGAGGGTGCAGGGAATTGTTCAGTCCCTCTCTTCGTACTGAATTCGCCTCTTCACAATAAAGCTGGAATTCTTTTTACCCTTTGTTTCAACTACACCGAAACTTCCTCCCCCGAGATAGTAGACATCCTCTCTCGGTTTCAACTGGTAGGATCTCCTCAACTCCTTGATAATACAATCAAAATGTGCCTTTTTACCCGTTTCCCTGTGGACGACTGCAGTAATTAAGTAACTCACCGGTTTATTGCATATAGGGCACAACTCCTTCGGCTTTCTGTCTCTCCTCGGCCGATAGCCCCTGTACTTTTTACTGCCTCTTTGATTATACTTGCTCACCCTCCCTCCTTCAGACTAAATAAGTAACAATAAAAAACCTGAGTGGCAATTATTATTTCATAAGCCCGGAGGTAAGTGAGTTGGCCAGCTTCAGCACGGCCTCTGACAGGTAATCTTCATTATTTATCATCTTCTTCAGCTGTTCGATGCGGGTTCTTCTCAGGGTGGTAACGTCGGTTTTGCCGCCGGATTTTCTTTGTTGACTTATTATCTGAACATTATTCATAGTATACAACTTCAAGAATGAAATGCACCTTCGACATACGTCAGTTTATCTCCGTCTATGCTTGCGACATCGAACCGTATGTTGTGACTGTACAAACTGTTTTTATGTATGTAGAACCGGGCGGATTCAATAATATTCCGAACTTTTTTTCGCGTTATAGATTCCAGGCCCGAACCGTACGCACTGCCGTTTCTGGATCTGACTTCGACAAATATGAGTGTAGCATTTTTCAGCGCTATAATATCTATTTCTCTGTGTCCGCATTGATAATTTGTGTCCAGGATTTCGTACCCCAGCTTTCGGAGATATAACGCAACTCTTCTCTCCAGAACACGTCCAGCCTGCACCTTATTCATTCAGTATCTGCCTCAAGTAATCCCTTGAAAGCGGTTTTTTAATAAATATCGATGTGTCCCCCTGCAGATCTACAACCCGCTCATCCTTTATTTTTTCACCGAGCTCGTCAACCAGCACAGATACTTTCGGGCGTAACGGGAGCTCGGGATTTGCGCTGATTACCCTGCCGATCACATTATTGTTGAGCTGAACGATACTCCCGACCGGGTATATCGCCATATTCGAAAGAAATATTTTTACGATATACGGATCGTATTTACGATTGGACTCACTGAGAATATTCTTCATCGCGTTGTATGAGAGGTGGCTTTCACGATAACTCCTCTCCTTGGTCATTGCGACAAACACGTCACATATTGAAACTATTCGCGCATATTCCGCAATATCGCTTCCCTTTGTTTTGCGCGGATAGCCGCTCCCATCAAAGGTTTCATGATGCTGAAGCGCAATTGTTGCTATTTCGCTGGTTAGTTCGAGTTCCTTGGTAATGATTCTATAACCGTATAGCGGGTGTGTTTTAATTCTATTGTACTCATCAGGAGTGAGAGAACCTTTCTTCTCGGTAATATAATTTGGAACCCGTACCATACCAATATCGTGAAGGAGTGCGCCCACACCGAGATTGACAAGCCGGTGATCCCCGTATCCCAGAGTAATTCCTGTAACGATTGCAAGAAATGTGACGCTCACAGCAAGTGTGTAGATATATACACCCTCGCTCTCACCCATACTCACCTCTATGGCCTTATTCCTGTCCTTTTTTATTTTTTCAATCAGGGTATCAACAGATTCGAAAATTATCTTTTTGTCATAACCGACTCCGTTTCGAACCTTTTCGAAAATGTCCTCAACGAGTGCAACAAGGTCGTCATACATTTCCCCGAGATCTTTTTGTGCTGCAGCTTCACCTTCTTCTCCCTCACCTGCCATCATTTTTGTTAGTTTATCAACCTTGTCTTTCAGGGAGACTTTTTGGCCCGCAGGCTCCTCCCCCTGCCTGACAAGATTACCGGCGGTCTCGACCTCCTCTATGCCCCACTTGACAAGACGTTTTATATCTTCTTCCTTGAGGGGTACCATGGGGGCAACAAGAATATTGTTTATATCTATGTATACTGCTTTGTCGAACACCATACCGGGCTTCAACTCGTCAACCCTGAGCTTATTCATGCCGTCCACCAATTTTCAGTTTATACACAAAGGCAAGAAGCTGTGCAATCACTTCATACAATTCCTCAGGAATATACTCTCCCACATCGAACTGCATAAGGCTCTCAGTAAGAAAAGCATCCTGCTCAATATGTATACCGTTCTGCCGTGCTATTTTGAGGATCTGTGCTGCGATGTTCCTCTCACCCTTAGCAACAATTTTCGGTGCGGAATCATCTTTACGGTATTTCAATGCAACTGCGCGTGGTTTTCCCATTTCACATCTTTATATCAATTTTTTTATAAAAACCGGTGTCTCCCCGACCGTACGGGACCATCTGCACCGTTATTTTTTTATTGTAGTACAACGATTTAAGGCCGGCTACCAATGAATTCATATGTTTCTCGACCTCTCTCTTAACAATTGAGTTGTTTGTCGATATACTGCAGTGAATGGCCTCATAATCTATTAAACCCGTAAATATTATTTTTCTTTCATCTCCGAGATCAACTGTGAGAATAAAACCGTTTTCACCGTTTTCCCCACTGCCTGTAATCCTTAATTCAGAGTAGGATCTTTTTTTCCGAAGCACAACAGGCAACAACAGATAAAAAGATTGTGCATTGCACATATTGCTCAGATTCTGCAGGGTATAAAACTCATAAGCGTCACTGAAACGAGCCAAAAAACGGTATTCATGCAGTCTTTTTACCGCATTTTTCAAAGAATCTTTGATAAGCCTCTTTTCCTCTGTAATGAGGACTGCCGCTCTTTTAAAAAAATTATCGGAATTAATCATTTTTTGAATAAATGATTTTTTTGTCATAAGAAGACGGGCAATACTGTCATCCGCTTTGAAAAATCCTCTCTTTTCCAGGTCCTTGACGAACTTCAATTCAAGCCTGGGATAAAGTTTTTTGATTTGAGCTATAAAAAGCCTGCTCTGCGGCATTCCGACAAACCGCGCGTGATGGGACGCATCCCGGAACTCAACGAGATAATCATGCGTATTGATTTTGCTGATTACCCGAACGCGAAGAAGTTCCCCAGGTTTAAGCCTCTGTATAGCGGCTGTTTCGGTTACTGCTGTTTTTTTAATTTCCATCCAGCGTCCGCCTCGCGAACCGGTTTAAATGACAATCTATGCAGGCTCGTCGGTCCATATTTCTGGAGCGCATTCCGGTGCAGAGTTGTGCCGTATCCCTTATGCCGTCCAAATCCATATTCCGGATACTGCTTATCATACTCTATCATTATTCCGTCCCGGTATACTTTGGCTACAATGCTTGCGGCAGCGATGGAAACACTCCTCTGATCTCCCCGCACTATTGAAAGAGAGCTAATTGAAATATCGTATAGTTTTACTGCATCGATTAATAAAAAGTCGGGGAGGATGGACATCTGTACAATCGCCTGTTTCATGGCATGTATTGTGGCCTGATAGATGTTGATTCGATCAATAGTGCGCTGGTCCACACAGCCGATGCCCATGCATACAGCAGTTTCAGTGATCAGTTTGTTTAATTCGTTTCGTTTACGCGCAGTAAGCCTTTTGGAATCATCGATGCCGGGAGGTATATTTTCAGGGTCAAGTATTACGCAAGCTGCTACAACCGGACCGGCGAGTGCGCCCCTTCCCGCCTCATCCATGCCTGCTATTCTTCGATAACCGACGGTGGCAGCTTTTCTCTCGAAGGCGCATATTTCGGGATTGTCAAATTGATAGAGCAAGAGTTCCTACCAGACATTTATATCCGCTGGAACGGCGGATTTTACAACAGTGGCTTCACCTGGGCAGCTTTCCCTACCCTGTCTCTTAGATAGTACAGTTTCGCCCGCTTTACCTTTCCCCGCCGGACAACCTGGATTTTCTCAATGCGCGGAGAATTGAGTGGAAACACCCGTTCCACGCCTATACCGTAGGATTCACGCCGCACGCGAAATGTCCGCCGGGACCCACTATTCTGCACTCCTATTACATATCCTTCAAATATCTGTACTCTTTCTCTCTTTCCTTCGATGATCTTAACATGCACTTTGACAAGATCACCGATATGGAAAGGCAGTTTATCAAATTTTACATATTCCTTTTCAATTTCATCAACAGCATTCATTGTCCAGCTCCTCTTTTATATCCTGTAATATTTTTTTATACAATTCCGGCAGATCGGCCTTCGTTAAAAGTCCGGGCCTCCGTTTCAGCGTGTTTAGCAGCCTTCTTTTAATTTTCCACTTTTCAATCTCCGCATGATGCCCTGAAAGGAGCACGTCCGGAACCCTCATACCTCTGTATTCCGCAGGCCGCGTATACTGTTCAAACTCGAGCAGACCGGTCGCATCAAAGCTCTCTTCAAGAGCAGACTCCCGGTTTCCGAGCGATTCTTCCAGCTCCCTGGTAATCGAATCTATCACAGCTGCTGCGGCTATTTCTCCGCCGGTCAGAATATAATCACCAATCGACAGCTCGTCATCGACGAAATTCTCAACGACCCTTTGATCGATACCCTCGTAGTGACCGCAAATAAGGGTAATCGTTTTTTCATTCGTAAGTTCCCTCACAACAGCCTGTGAATAGACTCTTCCCATGGGCGAAAGGTAAATGACCCTCCCCCTTTGCTCTATACTCTCCAGGGCTCTGAAAAGCGGATCCGGTGTAAGCAACATCCCCCGTCCGCCGCCGAACGGATAATCATCAACCTTTTTATGCTTGTCCCTGCTGAAGGCACGAATGTCTATTGTATGTATGCCGATAATTCCCCTTTTAAACGAACTGCCGACTATACTCTCTTTCACAAAGCAGCTGAATATATCTGGGAAAAGAGTGAGCACATTAAACTGATTCACCCGCCTTTCCGCCTCTTCTACGTAACTTCGAACAAGTTAGTTGTGATACCAAGTCCTGCCAGGGATCGGTTCCGCCAGGAACTTTTCCCGGGGACACTTTTCCCGGGGGGATTCTCCCAGGGGGATCTACGTCACTTTTTATAACAATCCATCGACCATCTGGATAACGATCTCTTTCTTTGCAACATTTATTTCTTTTACTACATCACTGATCGCCGGAATGAGAAACTCTCCGTTTTCGGAGTTTTGAGATCGCACAAAATATACGTCGTTGCTGCCCGCATTCTGAATGTCGAATACCTCACCGAGCAGCTTGCCCTCCAGTGTTATCACGCTGCAGCCTAAAATATCATAGTAGTAGTAGCTATCCTCTTCAATCTTTACCGCATTTTCCCGGTCGATATATAGAAATTTCCCGCGGAGCACCTCTACATCATTCCGTTTGTCGTATCCCTTGAGCTTCAGCTGGGCGTATCCGCGCATCAGGCGGGCAGCCTCAACGTCTATTTTCAATAAACTCCTGTCCCGCCTCAGGAATATAAATTCGAGATCCGTGAACCTGTCCAGGCGGTCTGTGATAGGCAGGACCTTTATCTCGCCATGCACACCGAAGGGGCGCAGGACCTTTCCGATGATCAGGTAGTCAGTCCTCATGGCTTCTTTTTTATCACCTGTTTTCATTCAAACCCGGAGACCGGCACCAAAAAACCCGGCAGGAAGATACGTTTCAAGTTGGGAGTATCACACATGGGATATATTTTAAATAAGAAAACCTGAATTGGAATACCCAGGAATACTCAGCCCAGTATATCCAGGCTGATCCTTTTTCCGGACTTTGCAATGGCTGCATTCAGAATGGTTCGAATCGCTTTGGCTATTCTTCCGTTTTTTCCGATTACCTTGCCTATATCCGAGGATGCAACTTTCAATTCAAATATCGTTGATTTCTCACCCTCGACAACGTGAATTTCAACTTCATCAGGTTCATCGACCAATGCCTTGATGATGTACAAGAGGAATTCCTTCTCTCTCATTCGATTCTTCCTCCCCCCTGCAGGTAATCTGCAACTACTGTTCCTATTTTAACTGAATTCCCTTTTTATTCATCAGAACCTTAACAGTATGGGATGGCCGGGCACCTTTACCGATCCATTCCCTGATCTTCTCTTCATTAAGCACTACCTCACCTTCGCCCGTTTCGAGGGGATGGTACACACCGA
The DNA here is from genome assembly GCA_964525675.1 of uncultured Spirochaetota bacterium. Classification (GTDB taxonomy): domain Bacteria; phylum Spirochaetota; class B62-G9; order B62-G9; family DRHN01; genus CAYSRJ01. Next base: position 11,956 of record CAZGJW010000028.1, on the reverse strand, counting down.
GGTTTTCCATATATGCCCCGTCACGTTTTTTTCTCGAATCCAGGGCCACCACTCTGTAATAGGGGCGCTTTTTCGTTCCCATTCGCGTTAAACGGATCTTCACACTCACAAATGTGCTCCTCCTGATTTTTCAGATATACGGTCCGACAAGCCTCATTCAGCCGGCTGAACAACCCGCATCACATAATATAAACCTGCATTACCTGCTGTGTAAATAAGAAAAGAAATACGAATTACATTGAAAGGCCCTGCATCAGTGACGAAAAAGAGCCGCCCTTCATACCCCCGCCCTTCCTGAACCGCTTCATCATTTTTTTCATCGCCTCAAAATTTTTCAGAAGCCTGTTGACCTCGTATACAGATGTCCCGCTTCCCAGTGCAACCCTCTTTCTTCTGCTCCCATTCATAACCTTGTAGTGAGCCCGCTCGTGTAGCGTCATGCTGCTGATAATCGCCTCTGCGTGTTTCAATTCACGCGGATCGACCTGAAGGTTTGCCTTCTTTGGAATACCGGGAATCATCCCGAGAATGTTCTCAAGAGGTCCCATACTCTGCAGCTTTTGAAGCTGGTCAAGAAAATCGTTCAAATCAAAGGTATCTTTCTTGATTTTCTTTTCAAGCTTTTTGGCCTTTTCAAGATCAAAATCACCCTGAACCTTTTCAACAAGTGAAATGATATCACCCCTGTTCAGTATCCTCCCGGCAATTCTCTCGGGGTAAAAACGTTCGAAATCTTCTATCTTCTCACCGGTTCCAATAAACGTAATAAATTTTCCGGTTATAAAGGACATGGAAAGCGCAGCACCGCCCCGTGCATCGGAGTCCATGCGTGAAAGTATCAGCCCTGTGATACCAAGACGTTCATCAAACCCCTGCGCAACGGTGACTGCAGCCTGTCCTGTTGCAGCATCGGCGACAAGAAGTATTTCATGGGGAGATACTGCGTGCTTTATCTCTCCAAGCTCATTCATCATCTCTTCATCAATTTCCAACCGTCCAGCAGTATCAATAACGACCGCACCGAATCCTTGTTCTTTTGCATACGCAACTGCATTGGCACAGATTGATACCGGTTTATTATCCGGTTCGATAAAAGTCTGATAACCGCTTCTGTCAGCAAGAAGCCTGAGTTGTTCGATTGCCGCAGGTCTGTAAATATCCGCTGCAACGAGAAGAGGTTTTTTATTAAAGTTTTTCTCCAGATGGTGTGCAAGTTTGACCGCAGTCGTTGTTTTTCCCGAACCCTGGAGGCCGCAGAGCATTAGAATCGAAAGTCCACCACCGCGGACTGCAAGTTCCTTCGCCTCTTCTCCAAGTATTTTGACGAGATAATCATGAACAATTTTTGTAAACTGCTGCGCGGGAGTGACACTCTTCAATACCTTCTCGCCAAGAGCCTCTGCAGTGACACCATCAACGAACTCTTTCACCACCTTATAGTTCACATCCGCTTCGAGAAGGGCTAATTTGATATCACGAAGGCCTTCTTTGATATTGCCTTCGTTCAAACTTCCCCATCCCTTTACCTTTTTCAGGATCTGCGAAAGCCTGTCACCGAGAGATTGAAGCATTGCACTGCCTCCCGTTTTATACAAAAATAACGGTGTATGAAAAACCGGGGCCTTCAGCCCGAATCAAGAAGATAAAAGAAGCATTTGGACATGTCAAACGATTTTATCGAGAGGAGATAGCCGTAACGATAACGGAAAAACACGTGACGCACTTTCCAGAAAGGGGCAATTGAGTGGTTACAGGAAGGTCCTTTTCAGCGGTAGTTGTAAAAATTTTTTTCGAAAAATCGAACCCGTTCCAGAGAATGCACCCTGTACGGGGAGGACTCGAAGGTATCGACCAGTTCCCTGTAGTAACGGTAAGCCTTTTCTATATTTCTCCGCGGGCCGGGTTGGTCGTAAATCGAAGCCATTCGAAAAAGTATCTCGTCATTCATGAGACCATGTGCAATGCCCTCCTCATACGTATCGAGTGCATCCTCATATCTGCCGTTCTGATAATATATATTCCCCAGCTTCTCGAGTATTTCGATATCATTTTGATCTGTTTCGTATGCCTTTCTGTAAGAGAGCCCAGCGTTATGTAAATCACCGGTGATCGAATAAATCTCAGCCTTCTTCAGATACACGTTCTTCTGCAGTGCCCCTGGTGCTCCAGTCAGGACATCCAGATTCTGCAGCGCTTTGTCATACTCTTTCTCCTCCATGTAAATATCAGCGAGTGCCAACCTGACCGCTGCAGAATACCTGCATACCGAACAGGAGGAAAGATACTCCGTCAGTTTTTCGGCGGCAATACGGTATTTTTTGCTCTTAATCGCTTTAACGGCATCCCTGTAAAGGTCGTTTTCATCCTGTGTCGGCACTTCAACCGTCTGACTGTTTTTATCGATGTAATACACCCTGTTTTCTAAAAGCGGCTGTTTTTCCGCCTGTTTCTCCCCGTTGCCCTCGTCCTTCTGCACTCTGGATGCCACCTGTCCGCTCCCTTCTTCTACTTTTAAGCCTGGAACCACCTGACCGTCTTTCTCTTCTCCAGTCGCCGGCACTATCTTGCCCCCAGCAACCACATGTACCGTTACATATACATCTGCATTGAGATGGCTGAAGAGCAGATAGGAGGCCCCCTCACGAAGTGGTGCAATCAGAAAAACGGTTCTGTCTGTTTTAATAGTTCTCAATCTAAAGGCAAGGCTGTTACGCTGGTACCTGTTTAAGTACCACCCCTTTCCCTCGAGAGTTATTCGAAAATCGTTCATTAACGAGACCGTGATATCTCTATTCGTTTCTCCACTGCTGATAAAAAAATGACTGCTGTCGGCAAAAAGCGGAGTCAGAAAAAAGATGGACAGGGATGTTAAAATAAGCAGTTTTATCATGTGTACATACCAAAGACGCATACGTATACCATCCATGGTATTCAGCGATTCGGTTTTCAGGGTTCGATGATATCTTCACTGTCGGTCAGGATATCCATCTCCTCACCTTTGAAAATAAAAGGTTTTACATCCACCGAAAGCCCCCTTTCACTGAACAGGCCCGAGAGCTTACCGGAGTCCATTTCCGTGTTGTTCAGAATAGTATAGTACCGGTCATTGTACAGTATGAACCCGGATGAATCCGCGTTTTTTGGAATAATGGGGTCGGGGATCGGAATCTCTCCAACACCTCCGGAAAACTCTCCGCCCTCTGATGACAACCGCTCCTCCTGAAACGTTCGGTGAGAAGCTTTTTTAGCTTTTTGTCTCGTACCCGCAATGAATCCGATTGCGGCTGAAAGAATAATCACACCAAGTGTACCGATGACGATGATGCGCATATTCTCCCGCAGGGCCGACAAAACTTCATTCCACTGCATTTTCAACCATCTCCAGCGAAACTATCTTCGAGACGCCGGCTTGTTCGGATGTAATCCCGTAGATAACGTCAGCGAACTCAATGGTCCTTCTGTTATGGGTGATTATTATGAATTGCGTCGTATCGGTAAACTCCTTCAGCAGCTTGAGGAATCTGATAATATTCTCTTCATCGAGGTCATGATCGACCTCGTCAAGCAAGCAGAATGGGCTCGGTTTGACCATAAAAATGGAAAAAAGAAGAGATACCGCTGTAAGGCTTTTTTCCCCTCCCGAAAGAAGAGATCTCTTTTTCAGGGACTTCCCGGGCGGGCATGCCATTATCTCAATGCCCGTTTCAAAGATATTCGCCTCATTCGTAAGAAAAAGGTCGGTTCTGCCGCCGCTGAACAGCCGTTGAAAAATATTGTTGAAATTAATCTTGATTCTTGAAAAGCTCTCCATAAACAGTTCTTTCGATGACGTAAGCGTATCGGCGACGATTCCATGAAGGTCATTTTTTGCCTTCTCGAGGTCCTCTCGCTGATCCGTAAGATACTCAAACCTCTTCTTCACCTCGCTGAATTCCTCAATAGCAAGCATATTCACCTGGCCCAATGCCTCTATCTGGCTTCTTACTGACGTACGTTTTTCCTGTACTTCTATACGATCCAAGGCCGTTTCCGGCTCATGCAGCTCGAGCGACACGTTATAACGGTCCCTGAAACTTTCACACAAGGTCTCGATCTTTGATGACAGTTCGGCACTTTTGATTTCCAGGCTTTCTATGCCACTGGAAATCTTCGCCCTTTTATCCTGAAGTGTCTCCAGTCTGGTTTCATCCTTTGTAACCGCTGCAAGAAGTTCATCGATGCGCCTGTTCTGCGTTGTGGTCCGCTCGTGCAGTTTCGACTTATCCGCTTCAACCTTCTCGGCCTCCCGATCGAGAGTATCGACATCGCCTTGAAATCCTTTTTTACGCTCTCTCAGTGCTTTTAAATCAAACTCGATATCCTGAAGAGTCTCTTCACTCCGTTCAATCTCGATTCGGAGTTGATTTACGTTTTCTGTATGATGATATGCCTTTTCTCTGTTTCTGGCCAGGTCCAGCCGTATGTCGTTCGCAATTCCCTCGAACTTCTCCTTTTTATCTCGAATTCTCTTGAGCTCATCATCGATTCGTGCATTGTCCCCACGCAAGGTCTCGGCCCTGTTGTGCAGTTCGTCAATGGAATCCTCGATCTGTTCCTTCTTGTAATGCTGGCTCTCCTTACCGAACAGCACCCGGCTCAACTCATCCTGAATATCAGTAACGCTGTCTATATCGGCCTTAAGCTCATTCAGCTGTTTTTGTGCGGCAGCAGTCTCCTCCTGCAAAGAACCAATGAGTGTATCGAAGGAGGATCGGCCGCTTGCATACTCCAGGTCTTTCAGCTTTGTCACATGACGCCTGAGAATGGTCTGCAGTTTCTGATATACTACATCAATTCTTATGAGGAGATCATTTTTTCTCTTTTCATTCCCTCTGAGTCCGAGCTTCGCAGTATCGATTTCTTCAAGCAGTTTATTGATGACCCCTTTCAGTTCATTTCTCAAATTCAGAAGCTCTGTTTCAACAGCGTTTATTTTTCCATTATTTTCCACCACCTCTTCAGTATTTCGCTGTAGCGACCCATCCAGCTTTTGTATCTCTTCTTTATATCCTGTAAGTTTCTCGTCCTGTGACAGAATCAGTGCGTCAAGCTCCTTTTTCTGTTTTTCAAGCTGCTTCAATCGCCCGACAAGACCATCTTGCCGTTCGCGCGACTGCTGTATGAGCTGTTCTCTCTTTGAAATCTCTGTGTCTATTTCCTGCATTCTTTCCGTAATGTGTGCAATTCTCAGGCTGATGGTTTCAAGCTCGGCTTCATACTTATAGATCTCGTTCTTTACTTCAGATATTTCAGATTCCAGCGTACGAACCTTTTCAATATTGTTCCTGATAGCTTCGTTCAGAGTGTCTATCTTGCCGTCATGCTCCGTTTTTGACCCTGTCAATAACGTACGCTTTGTCCTGTTGTTATTCAAAATCCTGTTCAGTTCCTGAACCCGCATGTAATTGTAGGCAGTTTCAATCTCAACCTCCTCTCTCCTCAGCGACCTGTATGTAACAGCTTTCTGCGCCTGTTTCTCCAGGTTTTTATACTCCTTTTCAACTTCACTGATGATAAGGTTGAGCCTGAGAAGATTTTCATCTGCGGCCGACAGCTTTTTATACGATTCCCTGATTCGGTTCTTATACCGGGTTATTCCCGCAGCTTCCTCAAAGACGATCATCCTCTCTTCAGGTTTGTTGCTGAGAATAAGGTCTATATTGCCCTGTTCCATTATTGAATATGCTGTTTTTCCTATACCCGTGTCAGCGAAAAGGTCGTGAATATCCTTCAACCGCACATTATTTTTATTAATGAAGAATTCACTCTCGCCGGACCTGTACAGCCTCCTTCGCACCTCAACCTCGGAGTATTCTATGGGGAGCAGGTTATCGTCGTTTACGATGGTAATTACTACTTAAGCCATTCCAAGCGGTTTTCTTTCTTCTGATCCTTAAAAAATTATATATTCCATGATTTCACCGCGCAGAGAACGGGCGTTTGACTCTCCCAGGACCCATCGGATGGCATCGACAATATTACTCTTCCCGCACCCGTTCGGACCGACTATGGCCGTGACCCCTGGTTTGAACTCGAGTCTCGTTTTATCGGCGAAAGTTTTGAATCCATGGATGTCAATGCGTTTGAGAAACAATACATTCTCCGTATATTCAGAGGTCTCTGGAAAAATAGTAAATTCTTCACTGTTGCAGGAACAGGAATTTGAGAGTAACAGAGGTTGTGTCCGCTCACCGGCGGTATTACGTGCCTGCCGTATAATCATCCCGGTAAATAATCTGATCGTTCGTCAGTGCGTCGATTTTAATACCCATCGTTTCAAGTTTGAGCCGGGCAAGCTCCTGGTCCTGTTCTACGGGAATATCATGCACCCGTAGATCGAGGTTTTTCCCCTCCCGCGCACATCTGATGAGTGACAGGAACTGATTTGCAAAACTCATATCCATTACTTCTGACGGATGGCCTTCCGCAGCCGCAAGATTAACGAGCCTTCCCTTGGCGAGCACAAATATTTTGCGACCGTCCGTGAGTGTATACTCCTCGTTATTCGGCCTCACCTCTTTTTTTTCTTTTGATAGCTCCTGCAGATCATCCAGGTTGATTTCCACATCATAGTGGCCGGTATTGCATACAACAGCACCGTCTTTCATCTTTTCAAAATGCCGCCCGACGATCACATCCTTCATACCGGTCGCGGTAATGAAAATATCACCAATTGCCGCAGCTTCGTCCATGGGCATGACCTCGAATCCGTCGAGCACGGCCTTCAGTGCCTGTATGGGACGAATTTCGGCCACAATGACATGGCTCCCCATGCCCCGTGCTCTGAATGCCGTTCCTCTGCCGCAGTGTCCGTATCCCGCGACGACGAACTTCTTGCCGGCAAGCAGTATTGAAGTGGCACGTAAGATACCGTCTATCGACGACTGCCCGGTACCGTATACATTGTCAAAATCCCATTTCGTCTCGGCATCGTTGACGGCAATCACCGGGTACAGGAGAGCGCCGGCCTTTTCCATAGAGCGCAGCCGATGCACCCCGGTTGTCGTTTCCTCTGTTCCCGCTATGACTTCTTTTGCAAGATCCGTATGCTTCTGATGTATTGTGTTTATGAGGTCGGCTCCGTCGTCGAGCGTCAGTGTAGGTTTAATTTCAATCGTTTTTTCAATAGCCCAGTAAAACTCCTCAACAGACATTCCATGCCAGGCAAATATCGGAAAACCCTCGACAGCGAGTGCTGCAGCGACATCGTCCTTGGTTGAAAGCGGGTTGCATCCTGACCAGGCAACTTCCGCACCGGCAATGACAAGCGTTTTAACGAGCACTGCAGTCTCCTTGGTTACATGGAGGCACCCCGCTATTTTCTGCCCTTTCAGCGGCTTTTGACTGCTGAACTTATCTCTCAAATGCATAAGTACGGGCATTCTTGATTCTGCCCACTCTATATGCATTTTACCCCTGTCTGCCAAACCCGTATCTTTTACTTTGTATTCCATTGCTTCCCCTTACTGTATTATTTCGTTAATAATAACGAAAAATCCGCCCAATGTCGAATAGATAAAGTCTCTTCTGAGTTACTTCAATCGAGATATCTTTAATACTAAATCCCGCCAGGTATCGGCCACGAAGTGGCCTCCGCCACTTCTAATTTAGCTCCGGTTCGAGCGGGCCCGCTAACTCCTTGACGAAAAAGAGCACACCTGGAAGCGTGGGCATGAAACTCGAGGGGACCCAGATGTCCGGACCGTATTTCAGTGTAACCCACAGGCTCATGCCCTGCCAGAGCATACCACGGCCGAAAGCACCGTCCGCGCCGCCGATTGCATAATCAGCTTTGAGAAAAAGTCCCGGGCCGATGGTGTTAGCCCGCGCAGGAACGAGTGATGTTCTGCTCTTGAAACTCGTGATTGCGTTCTGCTCTATTGTCAGTGGATGGAGTTTTGCCGCGATTCGGTGTGTCTGGGACCTCCACTCGTTTTCGGAAGAAAATTCACCGGCGAAGTGCGGCTCCCAGAACGCAATGTGAAATACCCTCCCTATACCGTAGACCACAATGAGTTTCGCGCCCTTATCCTGTAAATCCGATATCTGCTCATGATACTGCGGGAGGCTCTCTCTGGTAGCAAAGTGACGCTGTTTTTCCGGTACGGTTAACTTACCGAGCGGATCGTAGAGCGCATGCTCCATTGCGTACTGGAAAGCGCCTGAATTTGTCTTCGGCAGGGTATTTCCGTCAGCATCGCTCCACTCATCCATGTTGAACCCATGCACATGCCCGCAACCGACATTCCACTTCTGCATAAAGAACACGACCCATCTGTACATACCCATCGGGCCGACCGGCAGGATAAATACAATCTCCCTTCCTTCATCCTTCGCCTTTTTTATCTCGAGGGCTATTTCATGACCCATCATCATATCGAAATCTGCGACTGTTTCGCACGGTACGACGGAATAATTATTATCCCACCACTTCTCTCTTTTGAGGATTGCATCGGGTTTGTGACTGCAGCATTTGTCGATTTTCGCGAGGTCCCACCCTTTTGGAAAGAAATCCTCGAGCAATGAATTTTTGATTGTTGAAAGCAGGGTAATCGCCATAGAAACCTCCTGAATATTTAATAGTATTTTTTTATTTGGATGTGCACTACTGATTTTTCCTCAGCACTAACAACCTCCACAAATTGTTTTCGGCAAGTGATAAATTAAACATTTTTCGATTGATACGTTCAGGTGCTTATTTTTCAGTAAGCATTCTTTTTATTGTAATCTTTCCCCATAAAAATGCAATGGAAACGGCTATAACGTTGCCGGTGATTATACCCCAGAACACCCCGACGAGCCCGAAACCGAGGACAATGCCAAAAATATAGGAAGAAACAACCTGCAGTATAACCGTTCTCAATATGGTGACGGCAAAGGAACGCTCTCCCTTGCCGATCCCCTGAAACATTGCCGAGGTAAGCATGCCGAACGGAATCGTGGGATAGAGAGGCGCCATCCAGCGCAGGAACATGATCAGGTCGGGGGCGATGACTTTTGCATCCTGAGAGTAGGTGAAAATACGGGAAAGCGGTACCGCAAAGATAAAGCTGGAAACGGCTACGGTCAGCTCTATCAACACCCCTATCTTTACCGCATAGAGAAATCCTGATTTCAACTTTTGTGGATTTTTTTCTCCGAATGCAGCACCGGTTACAGCCGTTACCCCGGTCGCTACACCTATCAGTGGAATCGTTCCCATCGAAACGATTCTCCAGCCGGATGTGAAAACCGCAATGCCGTTTGTGCCACTTGCCTTCATTATAATGGCATTAAGCAGATACATCGATATTGACATTGAAATCATAGACAGGGATGCCGGCATACCGACCCGCAAGATCTCGCCAATTATCTTTCTGTCTGGTCTGAAATTCCTGACTCGCATTGTTACGTAGGTATTTCTTTTCATGAAAAGCCAGTAGAATAAAATAACAGCGGTAGATGCCATCGAAACGACCGTTGCCCATGCAGCACCAACCACACCGAGTTTCAGCACATAGATGAAAATAGGATCAAGAATAATATTGAGAAATGCACCGAATATAATTGCATACATCGACCGCTTTGCATCCCCTTCTGATCGCAGAATGTTGTTGCCCATGTTGGCGAAGAACAAAAACAGTGCACCGCCGAAAACTATTCTGGAATATCCTGATGCCATTTTGTTTACGGCGCCACGTGCCCCCATCATTTCGTAAATATTTTTAAGAATTGGGATAAACGGCAGGCTGAAGATGAGCCCCATGCCTATAGTCAGAAGCAATGTGTGCACTGCAGTGTTGTCGGCGGCTATCCTGTCCTTTGCTCCGATTTTTCTTGAGACCGCAGACCCGCCGCCAATGCCGATTCCATTTGAAAATCCCATGAGAAACATCATAAATGGGAAAAAAAGCCCAACAGCAGCGAGAGCATCGGGCCCTAATCCTGATACCCATATCGCATCAACCAGATTGTACATCCCCTGCACAAACATAGCGATCATCATCGGGCCCGAAAGTTTCAAAATCGCCTTCTTCGGATCGCCACGCAGCGTTTTCACACCCTTTGTTATTGTTTCCTGTGTATCCATGTGATAGATTCCTTTTGATTTTCCAGGTTCAGCCGGCTGAATGCGATCATCCGGGTAGATTTTTTTATAACCGAATATCGTTTCATCAATGCACAGTAGTGATTTCCTCACCAAGATACCCCTGAGCATTCCATGCCATTCTCCTGAGATAGTTGAGAGCCTCTTCTTTTTCCCGTCCATCAAAGCCGTTTGAAAGAATCACGGTCCAGCCTTTCAATGTCTCATCGATATAATCTTTAATTTTTAATCCCTTGTCCGTGACAACTAGCCTGTATACCCTGTTGTCGCTTTTAAGCCGCTGTCTTCGTATATATCCGGTATGCTCGAGCTTTTTTATGGAACGGGTAACCGTTCCCTTGTCGAGACTGAGGATGTGGGTCATTTCAACCTGGGTTATGCCGCGATGCGCGTATATGAGGTGCAGCAGTTTCACCTGCCCTGCTCCAAGCCCATACTCCTTGAACTGCTTTTCCATATATATGTTGGTGTAGCGGTAAAGGATAGATATCCAGCGCCCGAATGAATCGGTTATTTTTCCGTTCATTGTATATTCCTCTGTCATCTCTATTTATCAGCAAAGTTAAAATAAAATTCAAAAATTTGTCACAGGCAGAAGTGATTCGGCAGAATTAGAGTATTTTTCTACTGTTTTTTCAGGCTGATGACTCCCTGCCGGTTTACAGTATTCCGAAAAATTCGCTAGTTTCTGAATAGTTGTCTATGCAACCGTTGCATATGCAACTAAATATTATTTACTATTTTTCCAGGGTCAAGAAACTTTTCAAAAATCATGTGGCTGGAAATTGCCGTGTCGGGGCAGGATTGCATCAGAAAACAGAGCTTAAGGATATAAAAATAATACATGTATCTCATATTTTTCATCCACAGGCATTGACTTTTTACGCTGTCCCTGTATTGTTAATAGTGAATCAGCCCGAGAGTACCTATGCTCCATCATCCGCCTGCACGCTCTGGTTGGATATCTGAATGAGGTCAAAAAGGGATAAACTATGAAAAGAATGTTGTTTGTTTTCTCGAGCCTATTGATGCTGTTTTTCGTTTTCTCAGGGTGTGCCTATCACCTGAATTACATGATTTCGGGCCGGGGCGCTGAGGCTTCCGTTTACACACCGGCCGTTGCGACCTTCGCCGTGGAGCCTCTGTCGGAGAGCAGAAAAATGAGCCGGACCGTAGAATCAGACTTGATCGGTCTTACGCGGAAGAGCCTGCAAACCAGGGGCTGGAAAGAAGTTCCTGCCGCACAGGCGGACTACATATTCCAGGTAAGCTACACACTGGTGACCGATGAAGAGGTTTTCAGACACGTGCAGTATATGTACGGTCCGGGGGGCATATATTCACGGCGGAGGAAACCACATTTTTTCACATCAACAATCGGGATAACTGTCCTGGAACACAAGACCCGCAGTGTATGGACCGGCACGGGCACCATTACCCAGGCGAATGACGATATTTTGCTGGTCGCGCGTTATATAGTCCCTTCTCTCATCTCACATTTCCCTGAACAGGGCCGCTGGAAGATACACAAGAAAATACACCTGTACAGCAGTACATCGGTGCAGGCCGAATAAGGCTGCGCTGAAAAATATGGGTTTCTAAGCAGGTAATACAGAAGCAGGGAGAACATGAGATACTGTGGTAGGCACAGTATACCGTTATCGGGGCCGAAGCTGAGGCGACCACATAAAGATATCGAGTGAGAAGAGAAGAAACAGATGTGCCAGGATGAGCTTGATCGCAATGCGATTGAGGGGAAGTTTGGTCAGGGCAAGAGAAGGTTCAGGTTGGGATGCATACGAGGGAAGCTGGCAGAGACGAGTGGTTCGA
>CAZGJW010000027.1:0-27820 GCA_964525675.1 uncultured Spirochaetota bacterium | reverse complement strand
GAAAACTCCGCCTCTGTTCAAACCGCTCAATAATCCTCCGGATCGCAGCCTGTTTATTTGCGTTCCACCCTGGGGCAACCAAAAATCTAGACGGTGTGTCAGCCACAAGCCTTTCAATAACAACATCAGGAGATATTCTTTCCAGAAAGTCCACGACAAGGTCCGCGTATTCGTCGAGATCGAGCGGTTTCACCATCCCGCTTCGATACCACTCTTCCATCCTCGTTCCACTTACAATATTGAGGTTGTGAATTTTTATCCCATGTATAGGAAGACCTGCCAGAAATTTCGCCGTCGCAACAATATCGGACCGGTTTTCCCCCGGAAGGCCGATAATAACGTGGGCGGTAACAGGGATATCATACCCGACAGTCATAAGAACGGCGTTTCTAAAAGCACGCACCCCGTGCCCCCGGCCGATTCTCTTTAGAGTACGGTCGTTTGCCGACTGCAGGCCGTACTCTATCCAGACCTCGTACCCCGCTTTTTTATAGCCCGCGATAATGCGAAGCTTTTTCTCATCTACACAGTCCGGGCGGGTGCCTATTGCGAGCCCAACAATATCGTTGCATGTTGCAAGCGCCGTATCGTATATTTCTTTTAGACGTTCTGCGGGCGCATAGGTATTTGTATATGCCTGAAAGTAAGCAATGTACTTCAATGCTCCGTATCGCTGAGATACCCTCCTGACTTCTAGATCAACCTGTCTTTCAAGACTCTCCCGCTTCCCCCTTCCGCCCCACGAACCGTAATCGGCACAGTATGCACACCCGTCAACACCCAGTGTACCATCCCTGTTCGGGCATGAAAATCCTGCATCCAGGCAGATCCTGTAGACCTTTTGCCCGAACCTTTCCTTCAGATACTGTGAATAGTTTCTGTAGTAGGTATTCTGCATTTAGCCGCTTCGTCCTGCAGTTACAATCCGTGACCCGCAACCGGGACACGTATCTGGTAAAATATCGACATTGCATTTATTATACTATATTATACAATATATTCGCAGGATATAAGAGGGACATTTTTATGGAAGTGGAGCTCGAAACAGCCCTCATTGTTGATTTCGGATCACAGTATACCCAGCTCATCGCCCGTAAAATCAGAGAACTCGGCGTATATTCGGAAATCGTCCCTTTCAACACGGCATTCACTGCGATACACAGATGCAGGCCGAAGGGCATCATTCTGTCGGGCGGTCCCCGGTCGGTATATTCAGAAAAAGCGCCGGTGATTAACAAAAAACTTTTCAAGCTCAAAATACCGGTACTCGGTATCTGCTACGGACTTCAGCTGACGGCCTTTCTTCTCGGCGGCAGGGTCACACGGGCGGATGAGCGTGAATACGGGCGAGCCCTTCTGCATGTATCGAATCCTGAAGGGCTTTTCGCCGATATTGATGTAAAAAGACCCTTCGTCGTATGGATGAGCCACGGCGACAGAATTGAGAAGCTGCCTCCCGGTTTCAGGGTTCTGGCAGATACGGAAAGCTGCACATATGCAGCCATTGCAGATCCCCGGAGGAATATCTTCGGGGTTCAGTTTCATCCTGAAGTTGCGCATACGGAAAACGGGAAAAAAATACTCGATAACTTTCTTACCAAAGTCTGTGGATTTTCGAAAAATTGGAGTGTAGGCTCCTTTATCGAAAGGAAAGTGCAGGAGATCAGCAACCGTGTTGGAGAAAAAAAAGTTATCTGCGCGCTATCCGGCGGGGTTGATTCATCGGTCGTTGCCTGTCTTCTCGGTAGAGCTATCGGAAAAAACACAAAGGCCGTTTTCATCGACAACGGGCTCCTCAGGAAGAACGAGGCCGAGGAGGTAAAACGTTCGTTCGCCCGGGACTTTGATTTTGAGCTCATCACCGTTGATGCGGGGAAAAGGTTTTTACAGGGCCTCCATGGGATAACCGACCCGGAAAAAAAGAGGAAAATTATAGGAACCGAATTCATTCGGGTGTTCGAAGAAACAGCGGGAAAGCTCGGGGACCTCGAGTTTCTCGCACAGGGAACACTGTACCCGGATGTAATCGAATCGGTATCGTTCAAGGGCCCCTCCGCAACGATAAAAAGCCACCACAATGTCGGCGGCCTGCCGGACAGAATGAAACTGAAGCTCATCGAACCGCTTCGGGAGCTGTTCAAGGATGAAGTCCGCGAGCTCGGCTGGCTCCTCGGTCTGCCTGAATCAATGGTCGGAAGACATCCTTTTCCGGGGCCCGGCCTTGCGGTGAGAATCATCGATGAAATTACCGAAGAGAGGCTGAGAATACTACGGGAAGCGGATGCAGTCGTAATCGAAGAAATTCGAAAGGCAGGGCTGTACCGTGCAATATGGCAGGCATTTGCCGTTTTGCTTCCAATAAAGAGCGTCGGCGTCATGGGAGATGAGAGAACGTATGAGAATGTATGTGTGGTCCGGGCGGTTCATTCCGTCGACGGTATGACCGCCGACTGGTACCGGATCCCCGACGATGTTCTCGCCGCGATTTCAACGCGTATCATAGGCGAGGTGAAGGGGATTAACAGGGTCGTTTATGATATATCTTCCAAGCCTCCTTCCACCATCGAATGGGAGTAGAGAATAATGAGCACACTCTACGAAATATTGAATGTCACCAGAGAGGCTGACAGGCAGGATATCAAACGGGCGTTCTATAAACTCGCAAAACAGTACCACCCGGACGTTTCCAGAAACGACGCAGAGTTCATTAAAATACTAAATGCATATAAAACTCTTATCGATGATAGTAGAAGGAGGCGATACGACCGAACACTTTTTAAAAAGCGGGCCATACTTACGGGAGATAGGATCCTGTACGCCGTTTCATTGAAAGATATCGCACACCGGGATCCCTATTCACCTGTGCAGTCCGCACAGCGGGCACGTTTTTACAACAGAAAAGGGTATCACATATGCGTCAATCTGACTGTATCCGAACTAATGTCGGGGGCAATCGTAAACGTTGACGTTCCCGCTCACGTGATCTGCCCGCTGTGTCACGGGCATCACACGTGCTGTTCATTCTGCTCGGATCGCGGCTACATCTTAAAGGCCGTTTGTGTGCCAGTTGCCATTCCTGAAGATATTCGGGACGGAGATATATTTCAGGTTTCACTTCGTCAATTCAAACATGAACAATACGCATTTTTTATGATAAAACACCTTTTAATCAAAGTGAGGATTTTTCAGGATATATTGTGAACCCGAACTCGACAAAAATGGAGAGAAAAAAGGCTCCGACCGGATTCTTCGGCAGGATTTTCGGTTTCGGAATCGATCCGGAGCGCAGGCGGGCGCTTCGTATTTTAAAGAAAGAGCTCGCTTCGGTACGAATCGACCTGTACAGATTAAAAACCGACGCGATAAGTGTGCCGATTGCGCGACTTCTCTACGATATCCACAAGTATACCTATCCCCTGCGGAAATTTTTCGCCCTCGACAAGACACACAGACAGTTTCCACCCTCTTTCATTGAGGAATTCACACTGCAGTTCCACTCGGAAACGGCACGTGAAATACATAAATCGCTCAACGAGGAACGGATTAAAAAGCTCATCCCCGTGCACGGAATAAAAAAGGTTACCGCATATATCGACAAGCAGCTCAAAGATTATTTAGACCGTTTTAACGGAGAAACAATCAAAAGAATAAACGACATATACACAAATCTCCTGTACTTCGCGCGGTTTACCTATTTTGATTTTTTCCCGATTCTCAGAGAATTTGATCCTGACCTCGAAGAGGGGAATTTCTTGCTCAAACCCTCATTCTCACCTGCTGAGGGCACTCTTCTCAGAGAAGATTTGTTCAAACTATGCCGCGCACTCTACACCTTCAGTGTTGACGAACGGCTTGATCGTGGGATGGAGATACTGACGACTATAAAGGGTGTAGAGCCCATAAACAGGGGGCATTTCAGCCAGCTGAAAAAATGGATCAGCACACTCCAGGAAAACAACTATATTCCTCTGATCATCAGGGCGATCGATCAAAAGAGCGCCCCGATTGTGATTCCGAAACCGGGAACAATCGATATATTCAGCACCTTTTCCTTCAAAGTCAAGGGTCAAATTCACGGCATTGTGAACTCAATCAAGACATCATTGCGGGAACAGGCTGTCGGATCCATTGTTTCAGCGCTTTTCGGTGGAAGAGTCGTTGCGGGGGTTAAAAATTACAACGAAAAGGCAAACGGCCAGTTTAAAAAAATTGGCCTGTCTATATACAAGTTCGTCACTCCGCTGAACTACGTGAAGGCCTTTATAAATGAAATCTACAGTTCTGAAATCGCAGGGACGATCAATGAGCTTATTGTAGGCGGGATTTTCCTCCAGAAGGATATTCTCACCACCCTTTCAAACGCCTATTATGCGCTGAATAAGATTGCCCAGAAAATAGATACCCTGGATGATGAGCTCGACGTGGACGGAAGCTGTTCAAAGACTATATACAGGCATCTTGCAACCATAAATCGTGATAAAAATTCACGGAGCATTCTGGAAAAAGTCATCCGGGACAAAAATAAAAGAGCAGAGGTAATTATCAATGAAGCCATCGTCGAGCTCAAAGATATGGCACTTTCCATTAAAACCATACTCGGTGACTACAGGGTAAAGAACCCTGAATACGTATCGAATATCAAAAAGATACGTATGAGAGAAAACAGGGAATTCATCAACAGCCTGGTGAATTCCTATAAACTCATTTTCAAATTTTTGAAATTGCTTGGCAATTATGTGTCTCTGCGCATCACACGGGAAGAATATGAAAGACAGAAAATAGAGGTTATAAAGATCTAGTGATTCTTCCCGAAAACTATATCGCTGTTTCTAGACAAGGAAGGAATAAAATGAAAAGAAAAACAAGACATCTTTTAACAGGCATAGTTTTTCTCATCATAAGCTTTACCGTGCTATATTTCAATCTCAGTATGTTCAAGGGAAGTTTCAGCAAATTGTGGCCGTCTTTGATTCTGCTTGCCGGTACCATACTCTACATCCTGTACTTCTCGACAAAAAAAAAGAAAAACAGGCTCTTCATTCTATTTGTTGCAACCTTCATTGCACTCGCATCAGTATCCCTGTTCATTCTGTCCTTTACATCAAAGGATATAATGCCGTATCTCTGGCCCTCTTTTCCGCTCGCACTGGGCATGAGCATACTGTCACTTTATTTTTACGGAAAAAAGAAACGGTATATTCTTCTTGTTTCTTCACTGGTAATTACGGCATCACTTCTCATCTGGGTTATTTATCTCATGCAGTCCAAGTTCGGACTCGTTATCGGCGTAGTATTGTTAATTACAGGTGCAGCATTTCTCACAAGAGGACTGATTCATGAAGCCGACGAGATCATTGGGGAAAAAGAGACAGCCAGTGAGGAAGAAACTGAAATAACAGACACCGGGGATGAATAACCTGAACTTGAAATAACATGCAAACGCTTAGCACACCCATCGTGCAAACAGAAGATCTGCCGGCAACCGCCAATGATCCTCACGGGACCGGCATATCAGTGAAAGGAGGCTTTAATGTGCGGGATAGTGGGATACATAGGAAACCGTGTTGCCCTGCCGGTCTTACTCGACGGCCTCAAGAAGCTCGAATACCGCGGATATGACTCCGCAGGAATAGCGGTACTTGAAAAAAAAGATATTGTGCTAAAAAAAACAGAGGGAAAAATTTCCGCGCTACAGAAGCTGACGCAGGGCCTCTCCACCACAGCGTCATCGGGCATCGCTCATACCAGGTGGGCCACCCACGGAGAGCCGAACAGCATAAATGCGCATCCCCATACCGACTGCAAGGGAGAGATCGCAATCGTTCACAATGGAATCATCGAAAACTTCAACGCCCTGAAAACATATCTGCAGAGCAAGGGCCATGTATTTAAAAGCGACACGGACACAGAAGTTCTCGCCCATCTCATCGAGGAGAATTATAACGGGAGTCTCCTCGACACACTCACCCAGGTCCTGAACGAGGTCGAGGGCACCTACGGTCTCGCAATCCTTTCGAAAAAAGAACCCGACAAAATATTTGCCGCGAGGCGCGGAAGCCCCCTCCTTATAGGAAAGGGGAAGGACGAGTATTTCATCGCTTCAGATGTTGCGGCAATACTCCGTTACACAAAAGAAATTATCTACCTTGAAGACGGTGAAGCTGCAGAGATTTCACGAACCGAGTGCATTGTAAAAACCGCTGAAAATATAGAGATTCCGAAGAAGATTCAGCAGATATCGTGGAACCTTGAGATGATTGAAAAAGACGGATTTTCTCATTTTATGCTCAAGGAGATTCATGAACAGAAAAATTCTCTGGAAAATGCAATAAGGGGAAGGCTCAACTATGAGGATGGAACTGCGCGCCTCGACGGCCTGATTGCATATATCGACAATATTAAAAATGCGCCCCGTTTTATCATCACTGCCTGCGGCACTGCCTGGCATGCGGCGCTCATAGGCGAATACCTTATAGAGGATTTCACAGGAATACCGGTTGAGGTTGAATACGCCTCCGAGTTCAGATACCGAAGCCCCATCATCAATGAAAACGACATTGTCTTCCTTATCAGTCAGTCTGGGGAAACCGCAGATACTCTCGGCGCATTGAGAGAGGCAAAGAGAAAAGGAGCTATCGTCCTCGGTATCTGCAATGTAGTGGGAAGCACCATAGCCCGAGAAAGCAATGCCGGTGTCTACATCCATGCGGGTCCTGAAATCGGTGTCGCATCTACAAAGGCGTTTACCTCACAGGTGCTGGTGCTTACGATGATTGCTCTCATGCTCGGAAGAATGAAAAACCTCTCTCTCGAGTACGGAAGAGAAGTTGTTGAGGCGCTCAGACGTATTCCGACACTTGTCGGCGAGGTGCTGAAAAAGGACGGGGAAATAAAAAAGATAGCATCGGATTTTCTCACAACCAACAACGCCCTTTATCTCGGAAGAGGTTACAATTTCCCCATTGCTCTCGAGGGCGCACTCAAGCTGAAAGAAATTTCCTATATTCATGCCGAGGGATATCCTGCAGCCGAGATGAAGCATGGTCCGATTGCGCTCATAGACGAGAACATGTCGACTATTGTCATCGCTACAAAGGACCCGGTGTACGAGAAGATCACGAGCAATATCGAAGAAATACGAGCCCGGGGCGGACGTGTTCTTTCTATCGTAACAAAGGGGGACTGCAGAATAAAGGAGATATCGGATACGGTTATTGAAGTGCCCGAAACACCGAATTATCTGTCCCCCATTATCAACAGCATACCTCTACAGCTCCTTGCCTATCATGCAGCGGTTCAGAGGGGGTGCAATGTCGATCAGCCGAGAAACCTTGCTAAGAGTGTGACTGTCGAGTGATATCTACCGTCCCGCTCCAGCATATGCGGCAATCGACATTGCATGTCGATCAGCCGAGAAACCTTGCCAAGAGTGTGACTGTCGAGTAGCACAACCGGTGTGACAGCCGGAACCATCAATATTAATAAGTACCATTTTACCATGCACCTTTTCACTATTACGGAAACAATCCCTCCCGCATGCCGGGACGAAGCGTTATCATTCTTTGCACATATATTCGGAAATACACACACTCTCTCCGTTGAAATCGGTTCCGGAAACGGTCATTTCCTCGTTGACAGCGCTCTGCATCATCCTGAGCGTAATTTTATCGGCATAGAGTTGCTCGCTGGCCGTGCGAAAAAATTCCTCTCAAAGGTTGAGAAGGGAAATCTGAAGAACATCGTTGTCTACAGGGGGGATGCGCGAAGATTTGTGTGGGAGTTTCTCTACGAAAAAATGGTGTGGGAATTTTTTATCATGTTTCCTGATCCATGGCCGAAGAAGAGACATCACAAGCACAGAATCATCACCAAACCGTTTATCAATATGCTGTATCACCGGCTGGTTTCAGGGGGCAGGGTCTCCCTGGCTACAGATCATCAGGAGTACAGTGAACGTATTGTTTCGGTTTTTCAGAACAGCCGCAGATTTGCAAACAGATCCAGGGAGGGGGGCTCATACTACCCGGACGACTACCCCAAAAGTATCTTTGAGCAGAGGTTCAGGCTGGAAAAAAGACCCATCTATTTCATGCAGTATATTAAAGAATCAGGGGATTAATAGTGCGATTTATACGTCAATTCACAAGGCTAGGTGCAAATTCATGCCGCCCCGGCTTCGAGTGATTGGGCGGCGTCAATCCTCCAGCCTGTTAAGCCTGTCCCTGAGCTTTGCTGCTCGCTCATACTCTTCGTTTCGCACCGCCTCATTCAGCTCCTCGACAAGCCGCTGTTTTTTGGACGGGGTGTATCTCTTTACGATTTCTTCAGCCCAGTTTTTCAGGAATGCAACCTCTGTCTTCGGCTGTCCGTCAAATTCGGAACTCTTTTCATACACGTTTTCAATTCTATGTATTCCCTGGTGTATCTCAGTGACAGCCTGGTTTACCTTCTTCGACTTCAGAGCGCCGAGTACCTTGGCCCGTGTATTCATCATAAGCACATACGGCCTGTACTGCTCGAACTCTTCCGTGTACTTTTCTTCTGCAGCATATGTTTTCACAAAATCGAAAAGCCTGAGATTACGCGCGGTATCCCGTTCCGCCTTCTTGTAATCACCGAGCTGGAAGAAACAGAGGTACCGGTAATAGTACTGTATACCCTCCTGATGAAGTGCATAACAGTCGTCCTTGTCGAGCTTGAAGTCTGCGGTCGATCCGTATTTTCTCCGCATCTTTGCGGCGACTTCCTCAAAATAATTGAGCAGGGATTCTTTACCATGCGGTCGTTTCCCATCGGGACGCCCCTCTTCCTCCATCTGCAAGAGGCCGAGGTCAAGACGCATCTGAATCTTTACCAGTTTATCAACGCCCTTTATCTTCCTGACCATCATCTCCTGGCGAATATCGTACTCCCAGGAGCGCAGTAGACTGGTTATATCGTTTCCGATAACACCTCGCTTTCTTCTCCAAAACATCTCTGTTTTCCCCTTGAAGAAAAAACCCCGTCTCCAAATTTTATTATAATACGAAATGCGTCAAAAACAAATGCTTTATTGCATGAACGAGATCGGCTTCAGGGCATTTTTGTTTTACATCAGAGAGTTTCAATTTCAACAAGTTTATCGAGCTTCACCACCTTGAATATTTCCATTATCGTTTTGTTTACACCGTTAATTCTAACCACACCCCCCTTTTTATTCAGCTCTTTATACAGCAACACTATTTTTCCTATGCCCGAGCTGGTGATAGAATTCAAGCCGGTCAGATCTATTACCACTTCCTTCGGGTTTTTGTCGGCAATTGTGTTGAATACCTTCGACAGTTCATCTCCCTGCTCAACATAAATGTCGCCTATCAGGGTAACCGTCGTCCTGTTGCCCTTTTCAGACACATCAATTTCCATTAAGTTCCTCCCGCCCGTTTCCATTATTAATAATAACACATCGCTCTATACCCTATTTAAAGTTTTCACACTTCGTGCAAATATATATAGGAATAGCATAATAGAAATAAAATTTTTATTCAATATTTTTTAGCAGGGAGTATATTGTACTGTACAGTCTTACCTGGGGATGAAAACCTGTTATGAGTAAAATAACAATTCACAACCTATCCATTACAACGCATATCGGGGCAACTGAAAAAGAGCGCAGAAAAAGCCAGACTATTCTGATAAGTATCGATATGGTTCCCGCCGCAGGGTATACAGAGGAAAGTGATTCTCTTGAGGATACAATCGACTACTCCCTGGTACGAAAAGGAATTAAATCACTTTTTCGGAAATCATCCTATCATCTCATTGAAACTGCCGCTCTCGCCTGTGCTCATTATATCAAAAAGGCCTATCCGGTTAAAAGTGTAACTGTAACGGTGAATAAATTCCCCTACAGAGACACAGAATACGTTGGATACAGTATTACAATTTGAGCCTCCTTCATAACAACCGAACCCATTTTGAAAGGGATTTTTTAATGAAAATCACAATTCTTGGATCAAGTGCCGCATATGCTGGAAAGAACGAGGGATGTTCATCATACCTCCTCGCCTGCGGACCCTCCCGCTACCTCGTCGACACAGGGCCAGGATGTGTTTCCTTCATGCAGAATTACATAACTTTCACTGATATCAGCGGTATATTCCTTTCGCACCTGCATGCAGACCACACGTCAGACATCTACACCCTTCGATATGCCGTATTCGTTGCCCAGAGAGACGGTCATATGAAGTCCGGTATTCCGATCTACATGCCTGCGCACCCGAAAAAAACATTCAGGTTTATACGTGAAACCGTCAGGCAGGAGATGGACATTACCGTAACATCCCAAGGGATTCATCCGCATATCGAAGGTTTAAGTGTTCGTTTCTTAAAAACGGCCCATCCGATCGATACATACGCAACTCGTTTCGAATATGAGGGCCGAAGCATTGTGTATACCGCAGACACGTCACTTTTTAACGACCTCGTTTCTTTTTGTACCGACACCGATTTGCTTATCGCTGATGCAACCCTCCAGGGCCAGGACCGTGAGCTGGAATCCATGGGCCATATGACCGCTGCATCTGCTGCCGGTCTCGCCCGAGACGCAGGAGCGAAAAAACTCATTCTTTCCCATATCTGGCCTGAATACGACAAAGAGACGAGCCTGCATGAGGCGCAGCAGGTGTTTCACGGGCCGATCTTTATTGCTGAACGCGGGCAGGAGCACACAGGATAGGGATACCCCTGCCAATTAATGCTATACAGTTTTATTACTGGAGCACATAGCAACAAAAGTTTTGGTTTTTTAGTACTAATCTTGAAGTGTGTGTTTAGTGGTTTGTTGACTCTGCAGTGTAAAATTGGATATCTTTGACAGAGTGAAAAAAGGTGAAGACACCATACAGGTCCTTCATTCCAAGGAGAGTGGAGAATGGATGAGCAAATCCTCGTGATACAAGAGAGAATAAAAAGTGAGAGCGTGCTGCTCTCGAAACTGAAAGAAGAAATCGGCCATGTCATCGTGGGCCAACATGACATGATAAACAAAATCATTATAGGCCTTCTGTCAGGCGGGCACATTCTCATTGAAGGAGTTCCAGGCCTTGCGAAAACGCTGACCGTCAGCACACTTGCCCGGGTTCTGGATATAGATTTCAACCGGATCCAGTTTACCCCGGATATGCTTCCTGCGGACCTTATCGGAACCATGGTTTACAACCAGAAAACAGGCGATTTTCTCGTTAAAAAAGGGCCTATCTTTTCCTCCGTAATACTCGCCGATGAAATAAACCGCGCGCCTGCCAAAACGCAAAGCGCCCTTCTACAGGCAATGCAGGAGCACCAGGTTACTATAGGCAGCGAAACCTTCATAATGGACAGCACCTTTCTTGTCATTGCCACCCAAAACCCTATAGAGCAGCACGGCACCTACCCGCTCCCCGAGGCCCAGGTCGACCGTTTCATGATGAAACTTGAAATTCCATACCCATCAAAAGAGGAAGAACTGCAAATCATGAAAATTCACGGTTCCGGAACACAACCTTCGGTTTCACCGGTAATGAAGAAGAAAGAGCTCGAAAGACTGCGGGAGGTAGTACATACCATCTACATCGATGAGAAGATAGAGCGATACATCGTCGATATTACGCTTGCGACACGGCAGCCGGACGAGTACGAGCTCGTTGATATTCAGAACCTTATCGCATACGGCGCGAGCCCGCGGGCGTCTCTCTACCTTAAAATCGGGGCAAAGGCGAATGCCTTTTTAGACGGCAGGGGGTATGTTGTGCCTGACGATATCCGTGATGTCGGGTACGATATTCTCCGTCACAGGCTCATTCTCACCTATGAAGCGCAGGCTGAAGACATCAGCACAGACGATGTTATCGAAAAGATTTTTAAAGGAGTGGAAGTGCCCTGATGCTCCCGGCTGAAATCATAAAAAGAATAAAATTAATCGATATCAAGACCAGGCTTCTTGTAAACGAGATGTTTTCAGGCGAGTACCATTCCGTGTTCAAGGGCAGGGGGATCGAGTTCAGCGAAGTTCGCGAATACACCTATGGTGACGATATCAGAACAATCGACTGGAATGTAACTGCACGCTTCGGCAGGCCCTTCGTCAAAGTGTTCGAGGAGGAGAGAGAACTGAGCGTAATCATCCTCTTCGATGTAAGCGCTTCGACACTGTTCGGGTCAGCCGCATCACTCCAGCGGGACATCATGATCGAGCTCGCCGCTCTGTTCTCATTTTCCGCTATTGAAAACAACGACAAGGTCGCAGCCGTTCTTTTTTCCGATGTCATCGAAAAGTTCATTCCGCCCAAAAAAGAGAAAATTCATGCACTGCGGCTGCTGAGAGAATTGCTCTATATACAGCCGCAAAATCGTAAAACCGATCTCAAGCTCGCCTTCGATTTTATAATCAACACGCAGAGAAGAAAGAGCATTATCTTTGTTTTTTCAGACTTCATCGATGAAGGTTATGAAAAATCCTTCAAGATGATGGCAAATCAGCATGACGTCATCCCTGTTGTTTTCAGCGACCCCTTCGAACACAGTATATTGAACCACAGGGGGCTTCTCGTTATGGATGATCTTGAAACGGGCGCAAAACACATCGTAGATATCGCCGACAGGAAAACTCGTGAAGAATACCAGCGGATACGTGCTGCAGTACGGATAAAAAGGAAGAGACTGTTTATCGCAACAGGGATTGACTATATAGAAATTTCAAACGGCGAGCCCTATTTGAAGCCTCTCGTCGAATTCTTTCATAAAAGGGCACAAAAACTGTAGCACTCTGTTTTTAAACAATAGAAGTGGCGTGAATCCCCCCAGGGAATGTCCCTGGCAGGACCGAGTATCAAACAGTAACTTGCTCGAAGTTACTTAAAAGGGCTTCTTTTTGAGACAAACACAGAAACATTTCAGATTGAAAGCACCATTTACCGGGATAGCAGCGTTTGCTGTAATCGTTGTTTTCTCAGTAGTCGGACAAACGGCGGCTGGAAAGGAATCTGATCGAAACCCCTCTCCGGATGTTCCCTCCGCAACTGTTAATATACTGTCGGAAAAGCCATTCACCATCGGTGATTCCATCGATATCTTGCTTACCATATATCACAAAAGAAAGGACAAAATCGCCTATCCGAAAGATTCCAAGAGCTTTAGTCCCTTTGAAGTGCGGCATGTCGATGAAAAACGCCGCAAAATAAAAAGCGGTCTGTATAAAACAAATATAGTATACGCACTCACCGTGTATCAAACCGGCAACCTGACACTTCCGTCTCTGGAAGTTGCGGTCGGATCGGAACAGTTGAAAACCGAGCCTGTTCCCATACCCATACTCTCGGTTCTCCCGCAAGACACCGTTAATCCCCCACTCAAGGATATCGTTCCACCGCTGCGTGCGCATATTCAGCCACTGATCATTATCGTGATTCTGGCCTCCATTTGCACAGCGCTGGTTCTGTTTATGATTATATCAAAATATATAGTAAAAAAACTGCACAGAACACAGACCCCTGCGCCGAGCTTTCAGCAATTCGACCCCTATCTCTATTCCATACGGCAGCTTGAGGATATTAAAAACACCTTTCATAAAAATCTCACTGACGAAAAGGACGTCTATTCAAGGCTTTCTCATGTTCTGCGCCTGTTTTTCGGCCATAATCTTAGGGTGCCTGCTCTGGAAATGACCACGGGCGAGCTCAAACGGTTTCTTCGTCAAAAAAGCCGCTTTCTGAAACCGATGCGCCTGTTGAACATCCTGACGAGAAGCGATCTCGTTAAGTTCGCAAAGGACAGGCCCTCACGGTGGACGATCGGCTCAGATATCGATACATCCATAACCATAATCAAAAAAGCCCACAAAAAGGCGGAAGAAACGGGGACATCCTCCGGGGAAAGCGAGGGTGTTTCACACGATGATATTTAAAAACCCTCAATTGCTCTGGGGCCTCATCATTGTTCCGGCCCTTCTCTACATACTATTCATGAACAGAAAAAAAGAGACAATCTCCACACCTCTCGTTTCATTTTTTCCTCAAAGAAAGACCTTTCGGGTCAGGCTCCTTTTAATTTCACGCATACTGCTTATGCTTTCACTCGCATTGTTTATTCTTGCAATGGCAAGGCCGCAGAAAGGTTATATCGAGGAGAAGCTGAATACTGAAGGAATCGACATAGTCCTTGCAATAGACATATCATCGAGTATGAAGGCTGAGGATTTCAAGCCCAACCGCCTCGGTGCGGCAAAAGCCGTTGCAAAAGAGTTTATTAAAGGGCGAAAAACGGATAAAATCGGTCTTGTTGTTTTCAGCAGGAAGGCAATTACACAAAGCCCCCTGACGATCGACTACAGTCTCCTGTACAGTTTCATCGATGCGGTGGAGATAGGTATGATTCAGGACGGCACTGCAATCGGCAATGCAATTGCAGAAGGGTCCAAGCGCCTCATTACAGGCAGAGAAAAGAGTAAAGTGATGATACTGCTTACCGACGGCGTGAATAACAGTGGTGAAGTTGAACCACTTACGGCTGCATCTGCAGCGCGCGCTCTGAACATAAAAATTTACACCATCGGCGTCGGCAGCATGGGAAGCGCTCCCTTCCCCGTCGATGACACTGTATTCGGCAAGCGGTATGTATCGGTACCCGTACAAATCGATGAACAGGTTCTTGAAAAAATCGCATCAACGACAGGGGGTAAATACTTCAGAGCGACAAACACCGTGAAGTTGGAGGAAATTTACAGAGAGATCGATCTCCTCGAAAAAAGCAAGATAGAAATAAAACAGTACAGGCGAACCAAAGAATGGTTCGGATACCCTCTCATTACCGGGCTTTTACTTTTTATGCTGTACCTTTTTCTTGAAAAGGCAGTGCTGAGAACTGTCCCCTGATGCCAGCGGTCAGCGGTACCAAGGGCACTAATACCAAGGGCACTAATACCAAGGGCACTAATAGCATGCTCTCAGCGATATGTAATCGGAGATTACACCAGCAGCATTATAATAGCAATGGAGAAACGCGTACTATGAGATTTTTGCACCCCGAGCTTCTTTTTCTGCTTATCATTCTCCCGATCCTGTATATATTTTTTCTCATCGCTCATCGGCGAAAGGGCAAACACGCAGAAAAACTCGGCAACCTGCAAACACTCAACCGGTTTTCCCGCAGAAATATTGCAGGAAACCTAAAAAACGAAGGGTTATTTATCTGTCTATCCCTTCTTTTTCTTATTCTTGCGCTGTCCCAGCCGCAGGCAGGCACACGTCTTGAGTCGGTTGCCATTACGGGCTCGGATGTATATATCGCCATTGATCTTTCACAGAGTATGAAGGCTGAGGATGTTTCACCGAGCAGACTCGAGCGCGCCAGAATCGACGCACTCGATATTATTAATTCTCTGGACGGCGACCGGGCAGGGCTCATACTTTTCGCAGGAGACGCATTCGTCCAGTGCCCGCTCACCATCGATTACGATGCCCTCACCGGTATCATCAAAGCCATAGGCACAGATACTGCAGTGGCAAGCGGAACCGACCTCTCCGCTCCCCTTGAAGTTGCGATGAAATCCCTGAACCCAAGGGAAGACACGTATTCCCTCCTTGTTCTGATGACTGATGGGGAGGGAACAGCAGGAGATCTCGATAAAGCGATTCGTGAAATACGGAGAAGGGGAATCAAAGTTTTCAGTATAGGAATCGGAACAAAAAAGGGATCACCCATACCAATATTCGACGAAAAAGGGACGCGAACTGGCTATAAAAAGGACAAATACGAAAAAGTCGTCATCTCATCACTCGATGAAACGGTGCTAAAAAGCATTGCGGATACCACCGGCGGCTACTATTTCAGGGCTGGAAAATCGTTCAATGAGGTCACCAAGCTTCTATCGGCGCTCGAAACGATGAAAAAGAGAGAGATCGAGACAAATAAATACACGGTATATGAAGAGCGGTTTCAGATCCCTCTTGCACTGGGCATTCTATTTCTTTTTCTGTATATTTTCACACAGGTAAGGGCCCGAAGGAATGTAACATGAAAAAATGGTATGCTTATTATCTCATCGTTCTTTTCATTCTTTTGATTCCCATGGCCGGTAGCGCAGAGCCGTATGGAATTCTAATGAAGAGAGGTAACAGGTATTTCAAGAGAGGGTTGTACAGAGATGCACTCGACTATTACATCAAAGGAAGTGAAAAAAACAAAAAGGCGCTCGAGCCGTACTTCAACAGTGCAGACGCTTACTACAAGGTGGAGGATTACAGCAAGTCAATCGAAGAGCTTACGAAAGCTCTGCAGCGCTCGGAGAAACCGGCCAGACTTGCCGATATTCACTACAATCTCGGAAACAACTACTTCAAATTGGGAGACTACAGAAAAGCGGCCGAAAACTACAAGAAGGGTCTGGAATACAATCCCGGTGATCTGAACATGAAGTATAATCTTGAGCTCGCATTGAAAAAAATGTCCGAAACAGAACCCTCTAACAAGGAAAACAATAAAAACAAAGACAATGAGAAAGCCGGAAACGAGGGCAAAAACCAGGCTCCTGATCAAAATAAAAACGCCGGTCAGCCGGAAACAGCTCAACAAAAACAGCCTCCTCAGGAACAGAAGGAGTTTACACCTGAAGAGGCCCGGCGTCTTGTCAACTCGACAAACACCGATCAGTCGAAAACAATGGCAGAAATTATCAGAAAAAAAGCGGGGAGTGTTCAGAATGAAAAAGACTGGTAGTATTGCTCTTTTCCTTCTTGCTCTGTTTGTCCTCCCATGGTCGGCGGGATTTTGTGAAAAAATCGTGCATGTATCCGCCACCGTCGATGCAGAAGAAATCGGAACCGGCGACACCCTGACCCTGACCGTCACCGTTGAAACCGAAAACGTCACCCGTCTGCCCAAGCCCGAAATTCCGGAAATGCGAAACTTCAGTGTGCTCAATGAAAGCTCGACCAGCCAGACAAGCATATCAATAATCAACGGCAAGACAACCCGCTCAAAAACAACGACATTCACCTATATCCTGCAACCCCAAAAGTTAGGCAGTTTCACCATACCACCGGTTACCATAAAGTACAGCGGCACAGTATATAAAACCGACCCGATCAGGGTAACAGTTGTTAAAGGCAGGGTAAAAAAGAGTACAGGCCCGCTCTCGTTGAACAATAAACGGGTAATTGATGAAGAATCTCTGAAAAAAGATATCTTTATTCGTATTGAACCTGACAAGGCGGACGTGTATGAAGGAGAGCAGATATTTCTCACCTACAGTCTGTATTCGCGGGTCGATATCGACAGCGTATCACTCAGACAAAATCCAAGTTTTCCCGGTTTTTATATCGAAGACGTGTTCAACGCCACTAAACTGGAGTATAGGAAAGAAACCTATAACAACCGCATTTTCACAACATCGGTTATAAAAAAGGTAGCACTCTTTCCGTTACAGCCGGGAACATACACCCCCAACCCGCTTGTTCTCGAAGCAACCGTTATTCTGAAGGACAACGATATATTCGATATATTCGGTTATCCGTATACTTTCAACATTGAGAGCGACGAGATACAGATACATATTCTCCCTCTGCCGACCTCCCGTGATCGGGCAAAATTCAACGGAATTGTGGGAGACCTCTCCGCCGACCTCATCGTTCCCACGACATCGGTCCAGACGGGAGAATCGGTAACCTGTTATCTCAACCTCCAGAGCAGTGGTAATATGAGCGCTGTTACCGATCCCGGGCTTAAGCTATCTTTAAACGGAAGGGTTTACCTCTCCGATACCAAGAATAGAATGGTGGAGAAAAAAAGCAGGGCATACTTTATTAAAAAGTTCGAATATACCATCATACCGGAGGAAAAC
This sequence comes from uncultured Spirochaetota bacterium, assembly GCA_964525675.1. Lineage (GTDB taxonomy): Bacteria > Spirochaetota > B62-G9 > B62-G9 > DRHN01 > CAYSRJ01. The sequence goes on along the minus strand of CAZGJW010000027.1, from coordinate 9,969 downwards.
GGCAAGCTCATAATCAGCAGTCCCGATTTTCTCTATTTCGATCTGGAAAGCAAGAATTACGTCCTCACCTCAGCCCAGCCAGTACAGATTACTGTCTCGGGAGAAAACATCGTGCGGGAAAAACCCCTGCGCGAACGGGGTGAAAAGCGTTTGACGGGAAGCCTCCTCTTCATCAAAAAGGATGTCAAGACACTGAAAAACAAACACTTTGCTCCCCTGCTCAGTCTACTGTTCTACATATATCACTTTACACTAATCGCTGCAGTGATAGTGCTCATTCTGTTAAAGATGAACAGAGAAAAACTCGAGAAAAACGAATGGATTGTTAGAAAACGGAGAGCGCGTGCCCATGCGGCTATGCTGCTCAACAAGACAGGACAGGATGAACAGGGACCCGATTACGATTACAGTACAGCGATCGGTGATATTCACAGGGCGCTTGTCACCTATATTGCAGATAAAACAGGATTATATGTCCAGGAAGTCACGAATAAAAATTTAAGCGCCATTTTGTCAACCCTGAATGAGCTCAGTGACTCGACTAAAGGGGATATTGAAACCGTGCTGCAGGCCTGCACTGCATTCAAGTTTTCATCGGGAGCGGCAGACGATCCTCAGGCCGTGCAGAACCTTCGCGATAAAACACGTCAAGTAATTGATGAAATGGAACGCGTTCTCGGAAAGCGGTAACATTTATATTCAACTATCCGGACACTACATCCATTCTATCATGCCCGCTGAAATAATGCGGCTATAAATATTTTGTATGGATTACACGGGGATGAAAAAGAGTATGAAAATTGCTCTTCTGATCGCACTTGTTTTGACCTTCTTCGGTGCCGTAATACTCTACGCGGACAACGAGGCGGCTAATATCTATAACAGGGCAAATAAACTTTACGCAGAAAAAGAGTACAGCAGGGCACTCGAACTGTACGGTGAACTGGTGGACAGAGGAATAGAGAACCCGGCCCTGTACTATAACCTTGCCAATACATACTTCAAGGCGGGCATGATCGGCCGGGCAGTGCTTTACTATGAACGGGCGCTTCATCTAAAGCCGCTTGACAGGGAAATTCGGGCAAATCTGAAGTTTGTACGCATGTCCCTCACAGACAAGATATCTCCTCTCTACAGCGAAAGCATGTACAGGGTGCTTCAAATGGTATTTGCGGTTTTCAACCTGAAAGTTATCCTGATAATCGAGCTGCTGTTTTTCAGCGCATTCTGCGCGCTCTTCATTTTGTATTCCCTCTCCCATTCAGTCTCGAATTCGCTGAAGAGATTCATTATAGCATGCGGCATCCTTTTCGCCGTTTCCATCGCCGGCATGTCAGTATATATTACGAATGAAAAAAATCATCCCGCAGGCATCGTACTGGATAAGGCCGTTGATGTTAATTCCTCACCTATCTCAGAAAGTGAGAAAATATTTGAGCTGCACGAGGGAACAAAAGTAAAGATTATTGAAAGTCGTGATGAATGGGTCCGGTTCAGGATTGCAGACGGCAGAGAGGGCTGGATCCGTGCAGATTCAATTGCTCTCATTCAGGAACACACCGAGTTTTAGATTATATATTATAACAGGGCCGTTCCGGTGAGTCTGCACTGCTGCTGCATCTTACAAATTTATATACCCCGCGGTTTCACTGCCAGAGATAAACTCCGTTCGCTTTTGTTTATGGTTTTATCCATTTAAATACCGACATTCCATGCCGGAGAAGGCTGGTATTTTATACCAGAATTTTACCCCTGCCCTTGTCCAGGTTCTTCCGGTTTATCGAGAAGACTCCGCAGATCCAGGATGTGTTTCTTCAGTACGTGAGTGATGATATAGCCGGGAATATCAACACAGATCGGCACCCTGTCCACTATCACCGTATCCGATGTGGCAACTGCTCCGGACTCCCCTTCTTCTATTAACCGTGAATCAGGATTGGCCAGGACCTCCACACTCGATTGTATCCCACTTGCCTTGAAAAACCGTCTTATATGTGCTGCGAGCTCACCACTCTTCGATACAGGAGCGTCAAGGTAGACCATCAGTTCCCCTTTTTTTCCTCTTTCCTTAATTGGCAAATTTTGCGTGTAATCTGCAAGCAGTTCGATGCTGCGCTGGGTCGTCTCAGTATATTTAAAATTCCCGTACACACCGGATATATCCCTGACAAAACCGTCCAGAGAACGAAACACGGTTTTACCAAGTAGATAGCTTTCAATCGTAATGAGCACATTATAGCCGTCAATTACCAGTTTTCCCGGTACGGCTGACGGCCGAACCCAAATCTTCTTTATCCGAATCACTGCGTCACTTGTTTTGAATACGCCTCTATATAGGATCATCCGCTCGTCCGAATCGAGCCTGTACCTGTTACCGACAAGTGTTACGGATGACTTTTTTGGGTAGTTTCGTTCGAGCAGATACACAAGGTCCCGAACAGCATCCTTGAATTTTTTATTTAATTCTCCCATGATTCGTTATATTATATACGCGGACTGCACATTTTTCATAATTAATTACAAAATGCACCTGATTATAGTTTGAGCATATTGTATTCAGTCGGCTGAACGTGCAAACAGGAAAGAGGAATATTGTATTGTCTCTTCACAAAAATCGCAAATTGCACCGGATACTCTTCCTCAATATTTTGTGCATAACCGCCCTTGCTATTACCACCACTGTTATGGCGAGTGGTGACAGGCAAAAAGGGGAAACCGAAATAAGGTTCTGGCACTCCATCGGGAGTTACAACAAGGAAGTGCTTTCTTCCCTTATAGATACATTCAATCAGAACCAGAAACAGGTAACCGTGAAAGGAATATTCCAGGGAAGCGCAGAGGATCTATACCTGAAGCTCCTCTCTCAGGAAAATCTTCCAGATGTCGCGCTTATACCTATCCAGCTCCTCCCGCTGCTGAATAAAAAAGGGTTGATCATACCTATCGACGCGTACATTCCGGAAAAACTCAAAGATGATATAACGCCGAAGTATTGGGGGTCGGTAACAATCGGCGACAGCATCTATGGTATTCCCTTTTCATTTACAACCTATACACTTTTCGTTAACCAGCATTTGCTTCGAATATCAGGAACAAGAAATGGAAAGGAACCGGGAGCATGGAAGGATATTATACCGCTGACGCGGAGAATCAAGGAAAATCTCGACGGAAAATGGGGAATTTTCATTCCTATGGAGTCTACGCTCCATTTTGTTTCATTTATTAAAAGTTATACGGGGAAATCCCCCATCACAGACGGACGGCTTGTACTCAATGCCCCTGAAACCGTCAATGCCGTACGTTTTCTTCAGAACCTTGTCTTCACCTATCAATACATGCCGCCTAAAATGACCGTCAGCGACGCAGAGCAGATGTTCCTCAGCAGTAATCTTTGCATCCTGATGGCTGCCAGTGATTCACTTGTGTATATGAAATCCAATCTCCCGTACGATCTTACACTGTGGCATCTTCCCTCCGCTGATAACGCTCGCCCGACGGTATCGGGTACGTGTCTGGCGTTGCTTAAAAGCAATGCAAAAAGGGAGAATTTTGCATTCAGATTTCTCGAGTACTTGACGAGCTATGAAAGCATCGTAAAATGGCATACCCATACCGGCACCCCCGCAATCCGCACCAGTGTCAAGGATTCGATTGATCTTCTCGTATTCTACGAAGACAACCCAAACTACACAACGGCCACCATTGAAATGGAGCGGGGTGACATATTCAACCCCGAATTCGATTATTTCGCCGTGAATACGGTTGTCAAAAACGCGCTTGATAAGATTCTAATAAACGGTGAGGATGCAACAACGATTCTGGAGGAAGCGCAGCGGGAGATTGACCGTATGGACGCATCTAGCCCGTAAAGGCATCAAACTACATCGGCAAAATTTACGATATCCCTTACCATCCGGCTCGCTGCAGCCATCTTGAGCAGCCTGTTTCGTGTTTCTTCAGGCAGGTCAACGAACTTTATACCGATATCCCAGGTTTTTACACGGAATATCCCCTTCCCTTTGAGCTCTTTCTTTCTGACGATATAACCCTTTGTGTCATGCATATCGATAAGCTTTAGATTCTTCGAATCGAGAACAGCCTCATCCCCGACATCTAGACTGAAATCCTTATAGTCGTGAATTTCAATGCCGAACCCCCCCTCACCGATGCTTTTTACCAAAACCGGTTTCCGTCTGCCGGTTTTAAGATTTGTCACACCGGCAACCTTGGCAACAATCACCCGTGGATGCCTTCGGCTTGTCTCGAACTCCTTGTTGAATTCGTAGAGTCCCTCGAGCTCAAAAAGGCGTTCGATATACATAAGATAGTTAAGCGGCTTTTTTTTTGATGAGAGGATGAATGAGTAAGACCGGACTTCAGCGGCAGTGCTTCCGTCTATAAAAATCCGGTTGTCTGATGCGATCGACTGCAGCCTCGCAGCCCTGTTTATACAGTTACCGACCAGTGTAAAATCTCTCCTCGAAGGAGGTCCGACAAATCCCGACAATGCCGTTCCTGTTCCTATGCCGATACCGATCTCGAGCGGAACTTCGCCGATGCTCACGAGCTCTGGAATAAGCCGAAACATACCAATCCGTATATCGACCGCAGCCCTGATTGCATTATATACATCATCTTTTCTTGCATCCGGCAGCCCCCAGATTGCCATGAGGCCATCGCCAATGAACTTGTCGACGATACCACCGTGCTGCCGTACGATTGTCACGAGCATGCGGAAATAGATATCGAGCAGCATGAGAACCCTCTTCGCGTCATGCTTTCTCAGCATATGAGAAAACCCCCGCATATCCACGAACATCACGGTGATCTTCTTGAATTCACCGCTTGCTTCAAGGGTTGTTTTCTCTTGCTCCAGTTTTCTCTTCAAGTCCGGGGGGATATGTACTTCACTCATGAAAAGTCTCCAGAAGCGGCGTAAGTCCTCTTGGGAAAGTCCTCTTGGGAAAGTCCTCCTGGGAAAAGCCCCTGGCGGGATATGTCCCTGGCGGGATATGTCCCTGGCGGGATATGCCACTTCGCGGCCCAGTATCAAAGATAATTTATTTTAAGTTACGTAGAAGCAGAAAACGTTTCTGCTTTTACATTAATAGTATACTACAATTACCGGGATTCTTCAATTCTGGATTAAAAATACAGATTGAAAAAGGAAAATGCAGGAAGGCGGGATGTATCCCTGACGGGATACATCCCCCCGGGACCGAGTATCAAACAGTAACTTGCTCGAAGTTGCTTAGAAGAGCCTGGAGACGCCCACAGTCAGGAAACCGGATAAAACCAGTTCAGGTCATCCGGCCGTTCTCCGAGCTGAATACCCATGAGCTCTTCATAAAGCTTTCCGGACACTTCTCCCGGATTCCCATCTCCTATGACGTGGTTCTCACCTTCAAAAAAAACGGATGAAATCGGTGTAACAACGGCTGCGGTACCGGAACAGAAGAGCTCATCTGCACTGTAGAGTTCGTCATACCTGATATCTCTCTCCTGGGTTACAAGTCTAAATCGCTTTTTCGCAAGAATGAGAATGGAATCTCTCGTGATACCCGGTAAAATAGAGCCACTGAGTCGCGGAGTCGCAAGCACGCCATCTCTGAGCATGAAAAAATTTGCAGAGCCGACCTCCTCGATATAGGTCGAGGTCCGAGCATCGAGATAGATCACCTCTGAATATCCGTTTTCCTTCACGACCGATTTGGGAAGCAAAGAAGTCGCGTAATTGCCGACAGCCTTTACATTGCCGGTACCGAAAAGGGGCGCCCTGTGATATTCTGTGCGAATCACCAGATGTATCCCTGAAAATCCCCCTTTGAAATAGGGACCGACTGGCGACATAAAGATGATGAACATGTACTCATTTGCGGGGGAAACACCGAGCATCTCGCCAGAACCGAAGAGAATCGGCCGTATATAGAGGGCGCCTTTGCTGTATGGCGGTATAAATTCCTCGTTTTCCAAAAGAAGAGTTTTAATTGCATTGATAAAAAAATTCTCATCGAGCTCCGGCATAAGAAGTCGTCTGCAGCCGCTGTTCAGACGCCGGGCATTATCAATCGGCCGAAAGAGAGCAATGCGATTGTCCCGGGTGCGGTAGGCCTTCATGCCTTCAAATATTCCCTGGCCATAGTTGAGAACAACTGCCGATGGATAGATGGGAACAGGTCGATAATCCGTAATCTCCCCATTATCCCAAACCCCATTCTTCCACCTGGCGATAAACATCTTATCAGCCGGATTGATATCGAATCCCAGATTATCCCAATCGATCTTTCTCATACCCTCACCTTAATGCTCCACTTAATATATTTTACGCAAAACTTAAACCTTTATTAGGGAATAGCGCAAATACTGATATTTCACTTCCAGTTTGGGCGCGGCCGCACTATAGAATAGATTTTCTCTAATGTAACAATACCAGGCATAATGTAAAGGAAAAATTACAATTCAACTTGCATTCAATCCATGCCAGAAATATGCTTAATACCGCTCACCGGCTTCGGAGCGCTTTCAAACGCCATTATTGACGAAAACCAGATAGAACAACTCCAGCAAAACCTGATAAGAAGTCACTGTGTGGGTATCGGCGATCTCTTTCCGGAAAGTACTGTTCGCGCCATGATGCTCCTGCGGGCAAACTTTTTTGCGCGTGGGAATTCCGGAGTTCGGATTTTGCTCGTTCAGACTCTAATAGATCTTATCAATAAACGGGTACACCCTCTCGTCCCGAAAAAAGGGTCTGTCGGCGCATCCGGTGATCTCGCTCCGCTTGCCCTTCTCGCTGCAGTCCTCATGGGAGAGGGAGAGGCTGTATACAGAGGCAAGTGCATGGAAGGCCACGCGGCTCTTGATAGCGCCGGAATCGAACCGGTTCGGCTTCAGGCGAAGGAGGGGCTCGCAATGATTAACGGCACGCAGACGATGACGGCGGTTGGCTGTCTTTCACTGCTCAAGGCCGAGCGTCTTGTAAAAATTGCTGATATCGTAGGCGCCTCGACGCTCGACGCCCTGAGGGGGACACTCGCCGCATTCGACTCCGATATTCAGGCGGCGCGCCCTCATCCGGGTCAGATGAAAGTTGCGAAGAATTTCCACAGACTCATGAAGAAGAGTGAAATCACCATCTCCCATAAAAACTGTCCGAGAATTCATGATGTCTATTCCCTGCGGGGTATTCCGCAGGTGCACGGGGCGGGAGCAATGTAATGGCAGACATGACAACTCAGTGTTTTGCCGGGAATGCAGCACGCGGCATGACCATGGTTTCCCTGCATAACGGAGGCGGTGTCGGCATCGGCAAGGCAATCAACGGTGGATTCGGGCTTTTGCTCGACGGAAGCAGGGAAGTGGATCAAACGATACAGGCGGCGATACGCTGGGATGTGATGGGCGGTGTAGCACGCCGCGCATTGGCGGGCAACGAACATGCACTTGAAACCGCAGTCGATTACAATAAGACAAATAGCAAAACAGACCATATAACGACCCCAATACAAAAAAACCGAATACAGTATAATTGATGCACGAAACAGGAGCGTGCTTCCAGGCTTTGTAGACCCTCATACCCATTTTATTTTTTCAGGCGAACGGGCAGAGGAATTCGCCTGGAGGACCCGGGGTCTGAGCTATATGGATATCATGGGCCGGGGCGGGGGAATCGCCGCCACAGTCAGGGCAACCCGTGCCGCCTCACACGATGAGCTTTTCGGCAAAGGGTTGGAGAGACTCAATACGATGCTTTCCTTCGGCGTTACCACAGTCGAGGGAAAGAGCGGGTACGGCCTGGATTATGAGACAGAAATAAGGCAGCTCGAAGTAATGAAAAAGCTCAGCGAGCTCCATCCGGTCGACGTTGTGCCAACTTTTCTTGGCGCACATGTTATACCAGTAGAGTACAAAAACAGGGGAGACAAATATATTGATTTTATCATTGGTACCGTACTCCCGGCTGTCGCTGAAAGAAAACTTGCGGAATTCTGTGATGTCTTTTGCGAAAAGGATGTATTCAGTGCCGAACAGGCAAAAAGGATACTGCTTGCAGCCCGCAGCCTGGGCCTTAGGCTGAAGCTCCACGCAGATGAAATCAACCCTACCGGCAGTGCAGAGCTGGCAGCGGAACTGGGAGCGGTATCCGCCGATCACCTTTTACACGCATCCGACAGAGGTATCGAGGCGCTTCGTGATGCCGGTGTTGTTGCAGCGCTTCTGCCGGGCACGGCATTCTGCTTGAAGAAACCTTACGCCCGTGCACGCTTCATGATCGACAGCGGGGTGCCAGTAACCCTTGCAACGGATATGAATCCCGGTACCTTCTGCAGTGAATCAGTGCCCCTGATCATCGCGCTTGCCGTGTTGAATATGGATATGAGCATAGAGGAGGCAGTCACCGCAATAACAATAAACGCCGCCGCCGCGCTCGGAAGGGCGAACCGCATCGGCAGTATCGATGTCGGCAAACGGGGGGACCTCGTCATGCTCGAATACCCGTCATACACATCCCTGGCCTACCGTACCGGCATCAACACGGTCCATTTAGTGATAAAGGGCGGAACCGTTGTCTATAACAGAGTAGCATTAAAAACCTCTTGAGCGATGAACAGGTTCTTCAGACACAATTCTTCAAAAGCCCTCCTATTTTTCAAGAGATAAAAAATTGACAAAAATGTACATATATGATATACACGATTATAATACAAGGCATCTCAACCAAATCAATGCCATGCAATAATTCCTGAAGTGGACGAGTGATCTTTACGGTCCTTAAAAGCGGCATATGTCCCTAGCGGGATGTATCCCTGGCGGGATGTGTACCTGGCGGGACCGAGTATCATAGATAACTTCTTTGAAGTTGCTTAAAAGTAGTACCAATCTTATTTTACTCTATACGGGATCTGTACGTTTCTGTATAGAGGAAGGAGGATACAGATATGGCAGAAGTAGGAAGAGAGAGGTGGTCAAGCAGACATACGTTCATCTTTGCCGCTATTGGTTCTGCTATCGGCCTCGGGAATGTCTGGAGATTCCCGTACATGAGCTACAAGTATGGAGGAGGTGCTTTTCTGGTTGCCTGGTTTATCGGCCTCATCATCGTGGGTGTACCGTGGCTGATCATGGAGTTCGGTATGGGGCGCTACTTTCAGAAAGGGGCTCCAGGGGTTTTTGCAGGAATCGGTAAAAAACTTGAATGGATAGGCTGGTGGCCGGTTTTTGTCGCCTTCCTCATCGTGAGCTACTACTGTGTTATCATGGCGTGGTCACTTCGCTATGCCGTTAGTTCGGTTGTCATGGCCTGGGGTGTAGGAGAAGCAGGCGCTTCCGGTGCAGGCGACTTCTTTTTTAAGACTGTACTACAGCTCTCAAGCGGACCGGGAAAACTCGGTCATCCCGTTGTGCCTATAGTGATAGGCCTTGCAGTTGTCTGGATCGTTATGTACATAATCATCTACAAGGGCGCAGGCCAAACCGGAAAGGTCGCCGTCTGGACGGTAATTATCCCCTGGCTTATACTTGTCGTATTGCTTATCAGAGGGCTAACTCTGCCCGGAGCAGTCAAGGGGCTGAACTACTACCTGACGCCCAACTGGGCGAAGCTGAAACAGGGGGATGTGTGGTTTGCCGCTTTGAGCCAGATTGCCTTTACCCTGTCGGTTGGCATGGCTGGAATGTTTGCGTATGGAAGTTTTGTAGCAAAGAAGGCTGATATCACGAACAGTGCCTTCATTACTTCCTTTTCCAACTGTGCTACCAGTTACTTTGCCGGCTTTGCGGTATTCAGCATCATCGGTTTTATCATGCAGTCCCTGAATATTCCCATCGACAAGGTAAGCGCATCCGGCCTCGGTCTCGCTTTCGTGAGTTACCCGGTAGGAATTTCGATGATTCCAACAGGCGCGCCGATTGTGGGTGTTTTGTTCTTCCTCTGTCTGTTCTTCCTGGGCATCGACTCGGCGTTTTTCC
>CAZGJW010000026.1:0-29061 GCA_964525675.1 uncultured Spirochaetota bacterium | reverse complement strand
GGTTCATCAAGAAAAGCAATTTTCGGATCTTTTACCAGAATCTCTGCAATACCCAACCGCTGCCTCATCCCGCGGGAAAAAGCCTCTATTTTCTTTTCCATTCCATCTGAAAGGCTCACTGCCTTCAGTGCATTCTCTATTCTCTCTTCCCTCTCCTGCAGGGTAATTCCATTGAGCTCTGCTATAAAGTTCAGCATCTGCCTGGCGTTGAGGTCCCTGTAGAAACCCATATTTTCCTGAAGATAACCGGTCATCCGCTTTACCTTGAGAGGTTGCTTCAAAGCGTTCATCCCCAGCACCCGCGCCCACCCCTCTGTCGGCTCTGAAAGCCCGAGAAGCATGAGCAGGGTTGTCGTTTTACCTGCCCCATTCGGACCCAGAAATCCAAATATCTCTCCTTCGGAAACACTGAAGCTCAGGTGATCGACGGCAACCTGGCCGTTGTATATCTTGGTGAGATCCCCGGTTTCAACCACCTTTTCAGCATTCATACCGGTTCTCCTGGAATATTCCATTGAAAAACAGTTAATCGGATACTTGGCATCCGAAAAATGCCGTATGACGACGGAAGCGCATCACTGTTCAAATAGCATTACCTCCGTTACATTCAAGACTTTTTCAGCGATACAGTAATTCAGCGCCTTCCCAAAAACCTGAAAGTCAAAATCAGCCCAATTATCACAAGCGCAATTATCCCTAAACCGGCCCAACCCCAAACCTGGCTGGCCTTTACAGTAACCCGAAACTCTACCGCGTCCTGGCTTCCTTCTTCACCTTTTGCCTGCATCTTGAGGGAGTAATCACCCACCAGAGCATCTTCATAGGGAGTAATAACAGCCTCGACCTGTTTGATATCATTGGGTTTGATAGAATCTATCCTTTCCGGCTTGAACTCGATATTCCAGTTTTCCGGTTTGAAGGTGGTAAAAACTATGTCTCTGTTTACAACGGTTCCGGTATTCCTCACATATATCGAAATATTGGATTTTTCACCCGGCCGCGCATCAAGAGACAAAAGCCCGCTTGGAGTGCCCATCTTTAAACCATATGAGCCGATAAGGACAAGCTTTAACTCAGTATCCGCCTCGGCGCCTTCTGTGCTTACTCCTACTTTCAGGGGATACTCCCCTGCAGTTGCAGATAAGGAGGGTCTCACTTCAACGTCCAGGACTTTACTCTGATTGGCCAGTATCTCGAGGCTCGAGATGTACCTTGCCTTGAGCTTTGACTCGTATGCAGGCATAAAGCCGATGTCCCATCCTTCCGGCCCGCTTGCAAAAAGTTTGAAAATTGCATCCCTGTCCAGCTCACTTTTCACCATAACAGAAAACTCATACTCCCCCTTTACGGGACCTTTTAATACAGGGTAGAAGGCGGTGAGTTTAATATTTCCGGAAGACTTTTTTGCTTCTTCATTTTGTACCACTTCAACGGATATGTTTTCCTGCATCCTGAATTTACCGTCTTTCGTTCTGGCTGCTAGCCTGAACAGATACTTTCCCGGCCTGCTGCTGTTGTGCGGCGCTGCCTTGAAAATCAGTGTTTTTTCTGTGCCGGCAGGCACATAAACACCGGTAACCTCAAATTGAGGAGTTTCGATACTTGTTTCCCATCCCTGCGGAGCTCTATCCACCCACACGACAACATGCTCGCCATTTTTTCCCTGGTTCATAAAAACAAGATTCATGCTTATTTTTTTTCCCTGGGGCACGCGTACCCCTGGATACTGCGCAGCCATGGTTATGGCTCTGTCCGGTTTTGCAGTATCTTCACCTGCTTTTTCCTCCGCAAAACAGGACAGTCCAACAAAAAACAGTACGATGATAAAAGACAGCAGGATGCCCATCGCCTTTTTCATCTTTACCTCCTTGCCAGTTCGTAGTTATTTTAAGTACGATTGATATTTAAAGTCCGGGTTGAGCGACCCGCAAAAACTACTCAATATATAGCAAAACAAATACATAAAATCAATGAGATTGTTGGTCCTTGAATACAGGTGTAGAATGCAGGTGGAATTTAGCTGCCTTGGCCATTAAATTTGTTGACAAATAGTAATTTCATGATTATACAGGTAGATGAGTATACAGGTAACAAATGATACCGGAAAAGGAGTGGTGTTATGAAAAAAATCGATGATTATTTTGTACCCTGGCTCAAAGGTGTGAAAATGTACATTTCACCCCATATCGAGCTCGCCTGGCAGGATAAAAAACTGCGCAGGTTGATGTCCAACGAAAATCCCAACCCGCCTTCACCAAAAGTTCTTGAGGCCATCAATTCCTACGGGAAAATCGCGAACAGGTACCCTGAACAGGGGAAGGCAGTACGGAGCAAAATCGCCGAGATTAACGGGCTTGACGGACCTGAAAACGTACTCATTGGAAACGGTTCGAGTGAGGTCTACGATATGATATGGAGAAGTTTTGTCCAGCCCGGCGAGGAAATAATTCAGCATACCCCCTGTTTCGGGATTTACAAGCTCAGATGCGCTGTGGTGGGAGGAAAGCTGGTTTCGGTTCCCATGATTTACGATGAGAACGGCTTCCACTATGACACGGACAGTATAATAAATGCAGTTACACCAAAAACCAAAATCATTGTTATTGCCAACCCGAATAATCCCACCGGCGACTTCATGGACAGCAGTGAATTCGTCAAGGTTGCTGAAACCGGTCTACCCTTTGTTGTGGATGAGGCATATGTGGAGTATGCGGGACTCGGCAAGTCACAGGTCGGGCTGATAGAGAAGTACCCCAACGTTATTGTAACGAGAACACTATCAAAGGCGTACGGCCTTGCAGGAATGAGATTCGGGTATGCGCTTGGGACAAAAGAAGTTATCGCTCAGCTTGCGGCAACGCTTATCCCCTGGAATGTCGGCACAATCCCCATGTGGGCGGCTCTGGCGGCACTCGAAGATAGGGATTCGCTTAAAAAAAGGGTGGATTTCAACAACTCCCAGCTACGGTATTTTGAGGAGGAGCTTAAAGACGTGCCGGGGCTTAAGGTGCTCCACTCATACGGAAATTACATTCTTTTTGACGGAAAAAAAGCCGGCAAGAAGGGTGATGATATGGTTGCTTTCGCTCAGGAGAGAGGCCTGATTTTCAGACCACAGGCAACCATGTACGGAAGTGACGGGTTTTTCCGCATCACCATCGGAAGTGAAGAAGAGAATAAAATGGCCGTTCAGGCGATAAAAGACTTTTTCGCCAGTTAAATTTAAATGCACAATTTAAGGAGGAAACTATGGCAGCAAAAAAAAGCCCTATGGAACGTTTCAATGATACGGGGGAAGGTGTAGAGATATGGTGGGATTCATCTCCCCTTGTATTCGAGTCCTGGAAGAAGCAGCGCATCAAGAGTAAACCTCTCGAGAAGCGTGATGAAGAAGAAGAATTGCTCGACCGCTACTACATCTCCGATAAGCCGATGGAGCAGATGTTCAGGGGGGTAACAACAAACCCGCCGTTATCAGGAGCGGTAATAAAGGATGACCCTGCATTCTGGCGGGAATGGGCAATTGAAAAGAAGCGTCAGAATCCTGCTGCAAGCACCCATGAGATATGGTGGATGACCTACAAAGAGGTAGTGAAGCGGGGCGCCGAGAAATACCTTGGGGTATTTCGAGCATCGGATTACCAGCGCGGCTTCATCTCGGGCCAGGTCGATCCGCGGGATTACGAGAATGAAGAGGCGATGAAGAAGCAGGCTCTGGAGCTTGCGTCGCTGAGTAATAATGTAATGATCAAAATACCTGGGACCGAGCAGGGAGTAAAGGTATTACGATTTCTCACATCAAGAGGGATAGCTACGAACTGTACCTTAGCATACGTGCTTCCGCAGTTTGCAACGGTTGCCCAGGCAGTAAAAGAAGGAATGGAGGAAGCACAGCGAAACGGCGTGGATTTGACGTTGTGGCGGTCGGTAATCACCTCTATGACAGGACGGTATGAGGCGCAGGGTAACTTTCAGAAGGAATCCGGGGAGCTTGGCATAGAGCTCTCTGAAACTGACATACGCTGGTCGAGCATAGCGATGTTTCAGAAGGCTATCAACTACATGGAAGAGAATGGGTACCCAAGCAAGATGCTTATCTGTTCGATGCGTAATGGCCCTGTGGTAGACGGCAAAACACGGTTATGGCATTTTGAGAAGCTTGCAGGAGCCAATGCGGTGTTCACCTGTCCTCCGAAGTACATCACTCAGGTAGATGAGATTGGGGTTGACATTGAGTTCGACAAGGACGGGTGGAAGGAGCCGATACCGGAAGATGTGCTGGAGAAGCTGATGAAGTTTCAGTATTTCCGGGAGGCCTATGACCCCAGGGGATTGGAGCCGCCGCAGTTCAATACGCATCCTGCAACGATAGAAACAGCAAAGCAGTTTAGCGCAGCAACAGACGAGATGGAAAACTTCGTGGCCGATTCGATCAACAATGCCCGGATAAAGTCAAGGGCTGCGACAACTGTCTCGCTTTGAAAGACACAGAAAACAGAACATCTTCTGCTTCGGATGGAAAGGCTTTTATCGCTTTCATCTGAAGCAGAATAACTGAAGAAGAAATATTTTCTATCCTGTCGCTTTCGCACATACGGCATATGCAACCGGTACGAATGCAATCTCTTTTTACAAGCCGAACACCAGGTAGTAAACCACGTACTATATCACAGAAACCCGATTTACTTTTCACATTAAATTACTCCGTTTTTTTAAAATCAGCTTTATCAATTTTAAAATAAATTTTATCAAAAAAGGGTCACTTTAAAAAAAAAAGACGTCTTTTTTCTTGACAAAAGGTGATTTTGGTTTAAAATATACCCTCATATTAAATAAAGGTATATAGGTAGACAGGTATACCTATAGTCAAAATTTTACCGTGCTGGAGGTTCTGCTTATGAGAATAAAAGATTAGAGAAAGTTTCATTTATGAAAGAAATCAAAAATTTTAGAGGAGGGTTTATTATGATGAAGAGTAAGAAAATGCAGAGGCTATTCATCGTTGTTTTTTTGGTAATTGCGCTCGCAGTGTTTTTACCAATAATGGGAGGGTGTCAAAAAAAAGCTGAAAAACAGGCAGCTGCCACTGCTGAAAAAAAAGGGGAAGCGCCAGCAGAACAGATCAGGTGGAGGCTTCAATCGTATGCCGGCGCTGCCCTGAATGAGTACGTCGCTAAGAACGCGATGGACGAGTTTAATGTAGCAGCAAACGGTGAGATGGTCATCGACGTATATTCGGCCGACGAGCTTGTGCCCCAGAGTGAGCTGTTTCGCGCGGTGAAGGAGGGAACAGTTGATGCGGTCTGCAGTGACGATCAATCAATGGCGTCCCCTGTAGATGTTGCTATATTTTCCGCATACTTCCCACTTGCTGAACGCTACGGAATAGATGTTGACGTGCTATGGAATTGGTACGGGCTGAACGAAATTTGGAAGGAAGCCTACGATGAAGTGGACGGCGTCACCTGGATAAGCCAGGGGAGCTGGGACCCGTGCAACTTTGCGACCACAAAACCGCTCAAACACCTTGAAGATTTCAAGGGATTGAGAATGTATATGTTCCCGGCCGGCGGTAAGTTCATGCAGCGATTCGGTGTCGTACCGATGGTCCTTCCCTATGAGGACGTGCAGATGTCTATTCAAACAGGTGTGCTGGACGGAGTTGCCTGGTCGGGTATTACCGAGGATTATACGGTCGGGTGGGCTGATGTTACCGACTATTATCTAACGAACAACATATCAGGTGCCTGGTCAGGTGGTTGGTTTGTACACACCGCGTCATGGGAAAAGCTGCCCGAGCACCTGAAGCAGTTGTTCAGGCTGGCAGTAGACAAATCGCACTACTACAGGGTGAATTGGTACTGGTGGGGAGAGGCTCACTACCGTACACAGGGAAAGAAGCTGAAACTCACCACAATTCCTGCTAATGAGTGGAAGAAAGTTGAGGCTGAGGCACTCAAGTTCTGGGATGAGATCGCGAAAACGAGCCCGAGGAATGCCAAGGTAGTCGAGATACTCAAACAGTATAACAAAATCATGGAGGAAGCCGGTCCTCCCTATCGATATTAGTACCTGTTTGAGGGAAGCCAGATTTTACATTAAAAGTTGCCACTCCCGGTATAACGCCGGGAGTGGTATATCTCGTATTTTTTGAAACGTATCGATGAAGTACTTCTAAGTGCGAGCAATTATCTCGACACCGTACCTGTTCAGTTTAGATTTTTACACGAGTACACTTTTTAACAGTATTGTATAGAAGCCGGTGAACACGGGAATGGTTATTCTGTCGTTTCGGGGTTAACAGGGTGTAAACTTCACACCTTCTCATAGTTACAAATAATAATGGGTCCATGACTTAAGAAGAACGGAGGGAGTGAAATGTGTAAAGCAGCAAAATCTTATGTGAAATTTATAGATAACATAAGTAAAGCAACGGGAGAATTTGCGATGTTTCTTGTACTCGGATTGATGGGTATATTGGTGTATGAGTCAATTACGAGGACAGTGTTCAACCGCCCCCATATATGGGCAGTGGAAATCTCGGCGTTCGTTATGACCGCCCAGTATCTTATTGGCGGTGGCTACTCTCTGATTCTCAGGAGTCATGTACGGATGGACCTGTTCTATCACAGGTTGTCGGAGAGGGGACAGGCGATCGCCGATGTGATTACCTTTTTTCCTTTCACGCTCTTTTACCTGGGTTTACTCCTGTTTGGTGGAATCAGAGGTATTCAATATGCCCTTGAATTTCATCAAAAATCATATACCGCATGGGCGCCGCCTATGGCCCCCATCAAGATCATTATGGTAACCGGAATCTTACTGATGTTACTGCAGTCAATAGCAGAGTTCATTAAAAGTATAGCAACAATACGGGGAGAGGAGATACCATGAACTATACGTTGATTGGAGTTTCTATCTTTATCGCGATGCTCGCATCGCTTATAACCGGACGTCAAATATTTGCGGTTATCGGCGGTGTTGGCTGTGCTTTCGCCCTCGCACTGTGGGGTAAGGGTGGTTCTGCGCTGGCATTCCAGGCAAGCTTCAAGCTATTAAACTGGTATTCGCTTATGACGTTGCCTTTATTTGTATATATGGGATATATGTTTTCAGTATCTGGAATAGCGGACGACCTCTACACGATGTTTCATGTCTGGATGGGCCCGGTTAGAGGAGGCCTGGCCTTAGGAACCATTGCGCTTCAGGCAGTGATAGCGGCGATGAACGGCCTGAGTGTAGCGGGAATGGCGATTGGTTCTGCCATTGCGCTACCTGAGATGCTCAAGCGAAAATACGACAAGGTTATGATTACCGGGGTAATACAGGCCGGTAGTTCCCTTGGAATCATGATTCCGCCGAGCGTTGTCCTGGTGCTTTACGCAATGATTGCACGCCAACCCGTTGGACAGTTGTGGCTTGCAGGCATATTTCCCGGCATTATGCTGGCCATTCTTTTTATGATCTACATTGTCATCAGATGCCTGATACAGAAAGAGCTTGGTCCGGCACTTTCCAAGGAAGAAAGAGACAGATATTCTTTGAAAGATAAATTCAAACTGCTCCGGGCTTCACTGCTTCCAATATTAATTATCTTTTTTATGTCCGGACTCTTCTTTCTGGGAGTAACCAGTCTGTTCGAAAGTGCAGCGGTAGGTGCGGCAATGACTACGCTTGCCGCTCTCATCAACAAACGATTGACCTGGCAGAACTTCAATGAAGTGCTGCGCGAAACTCTCAGTGTAACTTGCATGTTCATGTGGGTTATAATGGCAGCTCTTGCCTTCGGGTCTATATATGACGGTCTCGGCGCCGTACACGGACTGGAGAAAATGTTTCTCTCACACGGCATGGCTCCATGGGAAGTTATTGCAGTAATGGGGCTTACCTATATTCTGTTAGGGATGTTTCTCGATGATACCGCAATGCTTATCATTGTTGCTCCTCTATATGTTCCCCTCGTTATTAAGCTTGGCTTCAGCCCGATCTGGTACGGTGTTCTTTATACAATAACCTGTCAGATTGCGTACCTGACACCTCCTTTCGGGTACAACCTGTTTCTTATGCGGGCAATGGCTCCCAAGGAGATAACGCTTGCAGACATCTATAAATCGGTTTGGCCCTTTGTCATGGTTATGATTCTCGGTATGATTCTCGTGATGGTGTTTCCAGACATAGCTTTATGGCTGCCCACAAAATATTTTGTAAAATGAGAGTGAATTGTATGTATTGGTTCGCAGACTCATTGGATACAGGCATTCTTCAGAAGTAAAATTTAGTGCTGGACAATTAGGGCTTGAGAAACCGAGGGAGACGAAAACATGTATAAAAAAATATTAGTGCCCCTGGATGGTTCAAAAGTGGCTGAGAATGCCCTGGAGCATCTCAGGGCAATCGCCCAGGGCCGTTCAATTTATACGGTGCTATTGATCAGGGTTGTTGAACCAATTATTGTAGGCGTAAAAGATATCATCGGCGCAGAACATATCCGTGCGGCTGAAGACAAACTTGAAGCTGATGCAAGGAAATACCTTAAAAAGGTAGCTGCTAACCTGAAAAAAGAAGGCCTCAACGTTGAGACCGAATTGGTGGTTGATGGCTATGCGGCGACAAAAATACTGGAGGTCGCAAGGGACAAAAATGTAGACCTTATTATTATGAGCACACACGGCAGCTCCGGGTTTCCGCACTGGGTCTTTGGCAGCGTTACACATAGAGTGCTCATACATTCATCAGTTCCTGTTCTTTTGGTGGTACCAAAGGGAAGCAAACGGTACCAATGATAAAATGGGTAATAAAACCTGCCTTATTATCCTCTCCTGAAATGAAGGTAAAAAACTCTGCACTGAACAGAAAATAAAAGGACCGAGAAGGGTATGCCGATCAGAAGGCCTGAGAAAATGACTCCTGAGAGTATCCTGAAAAAATACGCAGATGAGGTGAAGAGAAATACCGGGATCATTGACAGAACAGTCGTAAAAAGCATGAGTGCGATAATGCGCATCTTTCGCCTCAATGAAAGAAGAATAATCTTTTCTATACGCTTTTTACATACATTTCCCTTTTGCAGGCGTAACACCTCCTCCAGCAGGAGAATCACGCTGTTGACGGAAAGGCCAATAAGGAGGATGAGCCCTATATGAGCGGGTACGGATCGGCTATACCCGCCTGCCGTGAGAAAAAGATAACCACCGATGAAAAGAGAAGGAACGCTGCTTATAACCATGACGGGCAGGCCGAATGATTTGAGTATGATGCCGAGTATCGTATACACAGAAAAAACGGCAATGACCAGCGTCAATATAAAAAGCATTCTGCTCTTTTGCCTCTCAATGAGACTTTTGTCGAGCTCATAATAAGAATCATCGTGAAAATCAACACCTCCGAGATACTCCCGAAGTCTGTCGGTAAACTCCTTTTCCTTCATACCCTTATACTGTATATCAACCGGTATGCACCTCTTGCCGTTTTTTCGCGTTATAACGCCGGGACTCTGCTGATATCCGATGGTGGAAAAATCTGCGAGAGAAACGGACTTTCCGCTATTACCCGGAACATGAAGAAGGCCGAGTTTCTGCCGCGTGAGGCCTTCGACCTCGATTCTGCCGCGAACATCCATCATCTCCCCATTTTCGTAATGCTTCATGATCACCGGGTAGTAGAAAACATATCGAAGAAACCGTGTAACATCGACTACATTCAGATCGAAAAAGTACAGCCTCCTGGAATCGATGTGAAACTCAATTTCAGGTTTTCCCATTTTGTAGCCCTTCAAGATCCGGTCGACCCCCGGCCATTCCGATATGCTCTCCGAAACACCGCCGACAAACGTGTTGAGCTGTTCAATATTATCACCGAAGAAAAAAAGCCTGAGGTGTTGCGCCCCGGCTTCATCCCCGCTGTCGTAATAAAAAAACCCATCATCCCTCTCTACTGCAGAGATATGCGATTGTAATTTTCTGATAGCTTTTTTATACCGCCTGTAGTGCGCCGGGAACCCGATAAAAAATGTCGCGCGTTCATTTTCAAGCTTCGACACGAGGGTCAGGGGAAACCCGAGATGCAGTATAGTACCTCCTATACTTTTTACGGCCTCCTCCCTGTAAGATGTATTATACTGCGGATCAAACTCGTAGAAAAAAACGAGCTTTCTCTCTTTTACCGGTGAAATATCGCGAAAATCGAGGTTGATAAATAAAACGGTAAAACCCGCTCCGCATAATAAAAGAAGCGCAAAACTGAACAGCGGGCGTTTCAATATTTTTTTTGTTACAGCAAGTGGGAAATTGGCCAATGCGTTATGTTTCTTTCCTGCTTTTTGATTCACATGATGGGCACGCCGTCTGCCAGTATTCGTGATTGTATTTCCGCGTGCGGCAACAAAAAACCGGTGCACCACACAGGGGATAAAAAAAACCGACACCATGCAGGAGAGGATGAGCATCAGTGATATGGTACGCGCAAAATCAGCGTACAGCGAAACCACCTCGCCATTCATGAAAAAGAGGGGGACAAACACCACAACCGTCGTCACGGTGTAGGCCAGAATCGGCCGGTATGTACGGGCCATGATCCTACTGTATTGTCCGGCGATACTGTTCAAACCTGTCCTATATTCCCGTTTTATTTCCTGTTTCATGGCCTTTTGAAGGGGCTCGATGACAATGAGGGTATTGTCAATGCATATGCCGATCCCCACAATCAGCGCAGAAAGCGTCATTATATTCAGGCTCCTGCCGAATAACGCCAGTAATGCGAGTGTTCCCGACAGGCAGAGAAGAATCGCTACAAGGGCAAGCCATACAAATAAAAACCGTTTATAGAAAATGATCAGAAGCACGATGATACACCCGAGCGCAGTCGCCGAGCCCATCATTAGCTGCATGAGAAGATTTCTGAAGCTCACCGCCTGATTGAAGAGGTAGGTAAAAGAGAAGGCGCTGCCCCAGCCCTCAAGTATACGCCGGACACCACGGTCAACTGCAAGGATGCTCGAAAAGTCATTTTTGAATATGTAGAGAATCAGGGAGGGTTTATTACCAACAAATGATAGCGGCACATCCTCCCGCTTCATTTTACGCACCGAGAAGAGATCATACCCCGCAACAGTGGAACCGTGAACCACGCCGGGATATGTGGGTAGAGTAAAAAGATTACTGTATGTATTGGGAAAATCGAGAGAAACAAGGTTTACTTCACTTTTCAGGCTTCCCAGAGGTACGGATACATTCCCCGCCACGACGTTTTTAAAGGCAGTATCGAATTTGCCTCCAAGGCGGTGCAGGTTTTCATAATCCTGTACGATGAAATAGTCTTTTCCCCCGGGGCCGGTAATTTCAACATTTGCAACCTCATCAACGGATAAAAGTTCCTCTTTTATCCGGGATTCAGCGAGCCTGTGCAATAATTCGTCCGATTGTCCGCGGCCTGCCAGAGTGATAATCGCCGCGGGGCTGTCATCCGTATTGTACCTGTACAGTGCAGGGTCACGAACCTCCTTCGGAAAATTCCTCGACACGTGATACACTCGATCCATAATCAAGACTGCTTCTTCATCAACATCTGCGGCAGGATCGAGTGAAACAACGATCCTAGACTGCCCCTTCAGGGAAAAAGAGTCGATATCCTTCACTCCCTGTACTTCTTTCAAAAGGCGCTCAAGAGGTCTGGTGATGACCTGCTCAATCGTTTCAGGCTCCATTCCGTAATAATCGGTGATAAGTGTCAGAGCAGGCCTGCTGTGACGCGGCAGGGTGGTAATCTTCATATGAAAAAGGGAAAAAATCCCCAAGCTATAGAGTGAAAAAAAGAGCAGGATAATCGCGAGATCATTTTTGAGTATCTTTTTATACAGGTTTTCTCTCACCGTGTGCCACTCTTTCCGAGATAGAAAATCGAGTATAACAGAGGCATATATAAAAGCGTGATGCCGGTCGAATAGAAAAGACCGAGAATGAGGGTCGATGCCAGTGATATCTGTATCATGTTTCCCGTAAAAAGGGTGGGCACAAGGGCGAGGACCGTCGACACCGTTGTAATGAGAATCGGCTTCAGTCTCCGAACGGATGCGGCAATTATTTCGGTTTCGTTCTGAACACCGCGTGCGCCATACTCGAGGAAAAGCATGATTGCATTATTCACAAGCAGTCCAATCAATACAAGAATGCTCATAAATGTGTTGATGTTAAGAGAAAAGTTAAGCAGGTAGAGTATCAGCAGAATCCCGGGCACTGACAGAGGAATCATAACAATCACGAGAAGCGGCTTTGAGAGAGATCTGAAGCCTGACGCCAGGATCACATACTCCAGAAAAATAGCAATAAAAAGAGAAAGCAGTATCTCCCGGTAATTCTCCCTCAAAAGCGTAAAACGGTCCTCATACACGTACGTGAACTTTTTAGATTGAAGGAAGTGCTCCATTTCTTTTCGCGCAGAGATCGAATGTGAAAAAAGCTGCCTCCTGGAGGGCTTTTCCTTGAGGTTGAAATCAAGCTTCGCGAAGGTGGCCTGATTCTCCCTTAGAATAAACCGGGGTGTGTCATTCTGCTTTACATTGACCAGCTCACTGAGCCTCACCTCCTTTCCCTCGCTGTTCTTGATAGACAAAGAGAGTATATCCTCAACACCGGAGACAGCATCTGCGGGGAAGCGGAGAAGAATAGGGATTTCGTATTCATCACGCTTCCACGTTCCTACTTGCAGGCCGGACACCACAGTTGAGATAAACTCAGCAAGGCCTGCAGCGTCAACCTTATACATCCCCATTTCATCCCGTTTGAGCATGATCGATTGTTCCCTATGCGGCATGTAGTAGGACGTAAGGATGTCTTCCCCCAATCCATTTTTCTCCACAAATGAACGCACAGAACCAACCGCATCCGCAAGAAAATCCGGTGAAGGATTGTAGATTTTAACACGGGCATCTAAATCGGAGCGGAGCAGGAGCCTCTGCACTGGACTGTCGGGCACGGTGATAAGAAAATCCACACCGGTAAAGAGATCGAGGTTTTTTCGCACCTGCCGTATCGAATTATAAACCGCATCTCCGGCGGTGTCGGTGTATACCTTGAGTATCGCAGTATTCGTTCCATATATGCCATCGAGATTTTTTACAGCGTTTCCCCGGTCGACTCCTATTTGGGCTATTACTTTTCTTACGCTTTTTTCAGCGGCAACTGTATTGATAACATACCGGGAAAACCGTGCTGTGTACGCATAGGGAACAGGTTTTTTAATGAACAGTTTGAGATAAAACCAGTCCTGGGGATATGACTCCAATAATCGCTTGTCGATAACGCTATAGGAAAAGGCCCCGAAGCAGATAACAACAAAAAGAGCAAGCAGGAACAGGACCCGGTATTTGAGCACAGCAGTCAGCAGCCTCACATATACTTCTGTGAGCGTTGCCCCCAATTTACTTCTCGGGGAGACAAGCCTCCTTTGATTACGGAGTCCTTTCAGGACAACAGATTCCTCCTGCTGTGGGAAACTCTTTTTATTATCAGGCCTCATGACAGAATTGCCGTTTTTCAGGACAGCCGATTTTACACGAGGAAGAACGTTATTCAGCAGCACCGGCACAAGGGTTACTGAAAGGGCGAGGGAAAACAGCAAAGATACAAGGATAACGAGTGAAAGCTGCAAGAAAATGAGCTTCAAAATACCGGTCAGAAAGAAAATTGGTAAAAACACGGCAACAGTCGTCAGGGTCGCTGAAAAAACAGCGGGTATAACCCACCTGATCCTCGCCGAAAAGCCCGTGTGATCGGTACAGTCAACCTCATGGTTCTTACCGGGGTTTTTATCCGCAGAACCTATAACCGCCGTTACCACGATAACCGCATTGTCGACAATCATCCCGACTGCAAGGCTGAACCCTCCAAGTGTGAGCAGGTTTATCGATACACCGGTAAGTTTCATGACGATAAACGTCGCAAATATGCTCAGAGGAATGGTGAGAATGATTAAGAGGCTCAAGCGTATGCTACCTATAAAAAGGTAGACTGAGAAAACGGTGAAGAGTATACCGAGTGCAATTGCAGCAATGAGCTCCCTGAGGGACCTTTGTATATACGTGCTCTCATCGAAAACCTTTTGAAACAGAATATCCCCGCCGTATCTTGCATCGAGCCTTTTTATCTGTTCATCGATTCTCCGCGAAACTTTCAGTATACCTGCATCAGGCCGATTGTAGATTGATATCATGAGGGCATTTTCCCCGTCGATGAGCATGCCGGCATCCTTCTCTTCGCTCCCGTACACCACCTCCGCAATATCACGCAGGTAGACGAGCCTCTTTTCATCCTTTTTTACCACAATATCTTCAAGCTCCCTGTAATCAGTCACTTCCCCGTCCACCCGAATCAAATATTCATACTCATTTTCTCGGAAGAAACCGACACCCACACTCTTGTTTGAAAGCCCGAGAGCTTCTCTAACCTCAGCAACTCCGAGGTTGTACTTGATAAGCCTTTCCGGATGGAGCATCACCCGAACCTCGGGACGCTCACCCCCCTCAACGCTCACACGGGCAACCCCGTCAGTTTTTTCGAAGACCGGTACAATATCCTGGACACACAGCAGATAGAGAGACCTCGGATCCATTGTGCCGGAGACTATGGAAACGCCGATCAAAGCATCCCGGGAGGTCTGATAGTTAATAATTATCGGCCTTTTGACCTCCCTGGGGAAAAAAGCACTCGCAAGGTCCATCTTTTCACGCAGCTCGATATGAGAAGTGATCAGGTTCTCCCCCCACCTGTATCTGATACGTGCAACACCCATTCCTTCACGGGAGAGGGTGCGTATGCCTCTCACCCCTTTGAGTGATCCAACGGCCCGTTCGATTGGAACAGTGACGAGATTTTTTACCTTGTCACTCGCCGCATTGGGATAGTAGGTTACCACGGTAAGCTCCGGGTATTCGATATCAGGAACAAGGTTGAAGTCGAGCGAAAAGAGGCTGATCAACCCGAAGACAAAAAGTGCACAGGAGATGAGAATTATCGGCACCCTGTTTCTCCGATAGAACGAAACATTTGCGCTGGTGGTTTCCCGGCTCATACGACTCGACATACCCGTTTATTTATAATTGTTTTTCTCTGTGCTACTGTTTATTTTCATTTTTTTTTCATCGACATACTGCTTTTTTATCTACCCGTAAGGCCTTACTCAACTTCTTCACCCAGCGCCTGTGCTATTTCCTTGATATTTTGACGACAGCGATCATTGCCGCGGGAGTACGAATCTTTCAAAAAAGCGATATATTCATTTTTCCTCTCATTTATGCCGGACATCTGCTGCACTGCAAGGATCTGGTAGGGGTTTTTTGAAATCGACAGCAGACTGCACAACCTTGTGAGGCTTTGCACCGGGGCCCCATTCTGTGTGAAGTCGTCAATGGTTTTTGTAATCTCTGCAGGAAATAGAAGTTTTACGCTTTCCGAACCGTCAAGACCCATACGCTTTCCCATGTAGAGCCTTGTCATTTCTGTAATAGGGGAATGCGGTTTGAGGTCAGCCGTTTTCTGGGCATAATCGATGATATCTCTGTTAAACGCCTGCGGGGCAACCCGGTCTTTGCAGAGCATTGCATAGTAGCAGGAATCTGCAAGCCAGGGATACACTTCATTGAATGCCTGAAAAGCATCAAGCGCCTTTTCATAGTCTTTATCAAGATAGAGGCTTACGCCTTCAAGGTAGTAAAAGAAAAAATTCTCAATGCCTCGGTCCCTGAGCACGGCAATGCCGCTTCGTATAGCTTGAATATTTTCACCCGTCAGGTATACGCCGGCAACCTCCCGCGCACTTTTTTCTTGCGGATAATTTTTCATTTCTTCGAGGAGCAGGAGGATCCGTTCTCTGGCTTTTTTATAATACTGTGTGCTGTACCCATCCGACAGAGTGTCGATGAAAAGCAGCAGAAAGAGACTGTTCTGCCTATCATCTAAAAGATAGTACATCCTGGCCAGGTGAAAGAGGTCGGTGAACATATAGGGTTTCAGATTGACGAGAAAACCCTGAAATAGCAGGGCGGCTTCGGTTCTGCGGGATTTCCAGAGAATATCGATGTAATTTCTCATCGATTGGGGAACAAATGAAGAAACCGGCCTGTTGAGATCGGTATAGCAGGCACTATAATGTAAATATGCCCGTGCGGTATCATTTTGATTATAAAAGTAATCCCCTGTCATACGCTCGAACTGAAACGGGTCTTTTTTGTATGACTCAATCTTCCGTTTCTTCTCACTCAGGTATTTAAGCAAATGGTAACTCCGGGCATCATACCGGTTGTTATCTCTTTTCCCGGGGCCATCCTTTAAACGCGATTTTTTTCGGCTCAACCTTTCAATCAGGCGTTCTATCTTTTCAATATCCTTCGGAGCGTGAGCCTGCATCTTGTTGAACCTTCGCAGGAATCCTTCAAGTTCCTTCTTGGGGACCTGTATTCTCCGGTCGATACACATACCCAGAATAAGAGAATAGCTCTCATAATTATCATAGAGGTCCTTTGTCTTTTTCAGATCTTCTCGTAATATCGCTGCTGCGGTGTTATACGTGTGCCTGTTTATGTAAAAAAGAGCCCGGTTGTAGGATTCGGTATGTACAGAACTTTTGTGAAGAAACCGCATCTGTTTGCCAACATCAGGCAATGTTTCATTGTTAATCGTCTTGCTGTCGGCAGCATTGTCTGTTTTACCGTTTTCACTGCAGAATAATGATAGAGAAACGCCGGTATAAAACAGTAGCAACAATACAGATGTAACTAAGGCCTTTTTATTTCGCAATTGTCTTCCCTATTGCAATGTAAAAACAAGCACAGCCTTTTGAAGTAGCTTAAAATTGTACACTATTTTCAAAAATAATAAACATTTTTTCAAAAAATTAAGTATTGTATCCCCAAAAAACACCAAAAAAAAATACTTGACCGTAACACTGTAATAAATTATTTTATTACTATACCCCTCGGGGGTATAGTAATTAATACTGAACAAGGATAATTATTATGTATATTTTTTCAGGCACAAACAAAGTAGCAATAAAAAAACAACCCTTTTAACACCGGGTGTGCTCCTGTTGTCTTTGCCCGGGATAGTCATGCGGAAGATATTCCATCAGGAGATATTTTATTATGAATGAAACGACGACAAAAGTTATCCTGCCTATTACCGGGATGAACTGCGCATCATGTGCCGTCAACATCGAGAAGGCCCTGCATAAGAAGGACGGGGTTTTAAAAGCAACTGTCAACTTTGCCTTTGAAAAGGCGTATGTGGAGTTCGATCCATCTGCAACAAACATTGAAGGCATCGAAAAAACCGTGCGGGATACGGGGTATGATGTTCGTACTGAAAAACAGAAGGTAATCCTGAAGATTGGAGGTATGAGCTGTGCTTCCTGCGCTGCAACCATTGAAAAACAGTTGAACAAGACTCCCGGCGTGGTATTTGCGAATGTCAATCTTGCAACTGAACAGGCGGCGGTTGAATACAATCCTGCTCTGACCGATCTTGAAAAATTAAAATCCGCTGTTGAATCGGTGGGGTATGAAGTTATCACAAAAAAGGCTACAGCAGTAGAGGAAAAAGATGAAGACGTGCAAAAGGTTCTTTCTGCCCGACGCCGGATGTGGAGCTCATGGGGATTCACCGCGCCGATTATGATCTGGATGGCCATGGAGATGTTTTTCGGCATCGTATGGCCGAGCAGGCTTGTATTCGACATCGGGATGATCGTTCTTGCATCTCCCGCGCTTTTCATTGTCGGATGGCCGACATTACGCTCCGCATTCAAGGCTATAGGACACGGAAAAGCGAATATGGATGTGCTTATTGCCATGGGGACCTCCGTTTCATTTCTTACGGGATTTGCCGCATTTTTCACCCCTGTAGCGAACTACGCCGGCGTTGCCGCCATGATCATGTCCTTTCATCTGACAGGCAGGTTTATTGAAACCGCAGCAAAAGGAAGAGCGTCTCAGGCGATCAAAAAACTGCTCGAGCTCGGTGCGAAGACTGCCCGGATTATTGTGGATGGAGCTGAAAGGGAGGTCGCAGTTGAGGAAGTACGGGTTGGGGACGTGATGGTGGTACGGCCCGGTGAAAAGATTCCGACAGACGGAGTCATCGTCGAGGGTGAAAGCAGCATTGACGAATCGATGGCAACCGGTGAATCCATGCCGGTAAGCCGTGCTCCCTCAGAGGAGGTCATCGGAGCAACGGTGAACCAGGAAGGCCTCTTGAAAGTGAAGGCGATAAAGGTCGGGAAGGACACCTTTTTGTCGCAGGTAATCAAGATGGTCGAGGAGTGCCAGGGCTCCAAGGTTCCCATACAGGAGTTTGCCGACAGAATCACTTCCTATTTTGTGCCGGTTGTCCTGGGGGTTGCCGCTCTTACTTTTCTTTCATGGCTTTTGTTTCCAGGCACCTTTCATCCGATCACGGTCTGGGCCTCCGGGTTCATACCCTGGGTCAATCCTGAAACCGGTGTTATCACTGCAGCCATTTTTGCCAGTGTTGCGGTACTGGTAATAGCCTGTCCATGCGCCCTCGGTTTGGCGACACCGACAGCGCTTATGGTCGGGAGCGGAATCGGAGCTGAAAACGGCATACTCATCCGCCAGGGTGAGGCGATACAGACACTCAAGGATGTGCGAATCATTGTTTTCGATAAAACAGGCACAATTACGAAGGGCGAACCTGAGATTACGGATGTTATCCCTCTGAACGGGTTTAAAAATGAGACACTTATCTATTTCGGGGCGACTGCTGAATCTGGCTCTGAGCACCCACTCGGGCAGGCGGTGGTACGTTTTGCCGTGGAGAAAAGCATATCGACGGGGAGGGTATCGAACTTCAAGGCTGTTCGGGGAAAAGGAGTCGAGGCGGCAATCGACAGGAAAAAGGTTCTTGTCGGAAGTAAAAAATTTATGGATGAAACTGAAATTGACACGAAAACCTCATTACACTATCTTGAAAGGCTTGAACAGGAGGCGAAAACCGTCATGTTTGTCGCAGTCGAAGGGAAGCTAGCGGGGATGCTTGCTGTTGCCGACACCCTGAAGGACGATTCGAAAAAGGCCATAGCCGAGCTCGGTTCCATGGGAATAGAAACGGCAATGATAACCGGCGACAACCGGCTTACGGCTGAAGCGATCGCGAAGAGTGTGGGCATATTGCGTGTTCTTGCCGAAGTACTTCCTGATGGAAAGGTGGACGAGATCAAACGGCTCCAGGAAGCAGGCGGGCTCGTTGCCATGGTTGGCGATGGTATCAATGACGCCCCTGCGCTCAAGCAGGCGAATGTGGGCATTGCAATCGGGACCGGAACCGATATTGCCATTGAAGCTTCTGATGTGACACTCGTACGCGGTGACCTCTCGAGTGTCGTGTCGGCGGTCAAACTTTCGAGGGCGACTTTCAGAAAGATACGGCAAAACCTGTTCTGGGCGTATTTTTATAATACAATCGCAATTCCTGCCGCTATATTCGGATTTTTACACCCCGTCATTGCAGAGGCTGCAATGGCCATGAGCTCGGTGAATGTGGTAACGAACGCCAATCTTTTGAGGTTCGCGAAGATAAAGCCTGACTACAATTGAGATCAAACTCAGTATGCATTGAATATCAGAAGGGGTCATTGTATATTAAGAATGTCAACGGGCGAATACATACGGAGCCATAAGGAGATGGCATAATGACAGTAAACCACGAAAATAACATAATTGAAAAAGATGCGCAAACTGAAAAAAAGGGGCCTCATCCAACCAACCTGGCTGCTCTTAGAAGATTAAAAATCATCGAAGGCCAGGTAAAGGGCATTCAGCGGATGGTCGAAGATGAGAAGTATTGTATCGACATTGTTAACCAGATATCGGCGGTTAGATCTGCTCTGAACAATGTCGGCAAGCTCATCCTGCGGCGCCACATAGACAACTGCGTCACCAATGCGATTCGAAATGACGGCGAAAACAGCCGGGAAATTATCGATGAATTGATGCAGATATTCTCAAAAGAGGAGCTCTGAAAGCGGCTCCTGTGATACGTAATGCCACCGGTGATCGTTACCAAGGGCACTAAATGCATGTTCTCCAAGACGCGTAAGCGAGGATTACTTCAACCCAACCGATCATGGTCTTCTGGATATGTTCAGCCAACCCGCTGCATCGATCCATCAATACATTAAAGAAAATTCGAAAATCAAATATAACTGTACAAATAAGCCGTATCGTATTATAATAATAATACGTACATTATGCATGTTTGGAGATACTTATGAAAACAAAACTGACATTACGCATTAATAAGGAATTAATTGATAATGCTAAAGAATATTCTGCAAAGAGCGGTAAATCTATTTCGAAATTAGTCACTGATTTATTTACTATGATACGGAATGAGAAACTAGGAGAAATATATGAGATAACACCTGCTGTTAAATCTTTGAAAGGAATATTATGCGGTAAGAAAATAGACAAATCAGATTACAAAAAACATTTGGAAGAAAAATATTTATGAAAGTTCTTTTTGACACAAATATTATTCTTGATGTTTTACTGGACAGAGAACCGTTTACAGAGTATTCGACGTATTTGATGACGAAGGTGGAGAAGTCAGAAATAATAGGATACTTAGGTGCAACAACTATAACAACCATATACTACCTTTTACAAAAGAGTCTTGGGAACGAGACGGCCGCTGATAAAATTGAAACATTACTATCTATTTTTGAGATTGTTCCTGTAAACCGTTTAATACTGGAGGGAGCATTAAAATCAGGTTTTTCCGACTTTGAAGATTCTGTTTTACATGAGGGAGCATGTCATGTTGGTGTTGAGTATATAATTACAAGAGACACAAAAGGTTTTAAAAAATCAAAAATGCCGGTATTTAAACCAATTGAATTTATTAATATGTTGATAAGCATAAACGAAAAGGGTTAACATGACGCTCCATTCGTCTTTCTGCACTTTAAGGGTTTTACAGGACTATTCGGGGTGTGCCATTAATGCTGGTGCACACAAAAACATCCGCCGGGACGCAAAGCGTTCAGATAATTTTTAAGCTGAATAAAATCACCTGTATCTTCTCAGTATATCCCAGTATGCGCCGCGAAAGCCTTTTTGTATTGCATCAACGAGCCGCTGGTTGGCGTTATAGTTGTAGTTCTGGGCCGGACGTGAGGGATCAAAAAAGAAAAACCGCTCGTCTCCTGCAATGCAACGGGAGAGAATGTCGAAGATAGAGGACGCGACCTCCGGCTCTAAAAAGAAAATCGGGTCTGAGGGAGTGTTCCCGTAGAACAGGCCCCTGGTAGGAAGGTCGGTATCAGTCTCATTTGAAGGTGAGGCGTTCATGTCGGAGGGAGCTTCCCCTTTTCTGAACACTTTTGTTTGTTCGGATGTACTCAAATCTGTACCGGCCGTGCCTGTCT
Source organism: uncultured Spirochaetota bacterium (assembly GCA_964525675.1). GTDB lineage: Bacteria > Spirochaetota > B62-G9 > B62-G9 > DRHN01 > CAYSRJ01. The sequence continues at coordinate 7,629 of CAZGJW010000026.1, read as the reverse complement.
TTTCCAGATCTTCGAACATTCGCGTCGATAAAATACCGCTGCTGACAAGCTTTTTTTCCAGTACCGTGCCGCTGTACACCCGAACACCAGCGCTCACTCCGAACCTGGAGGCACCTGTTTTTTTCATCAGCTCGATTGTCCGTGCAATGCTTGCCTCCGATTCTCCCGGCGACCCGAACAATAGGTCGAGCATAACTGCCATGCCCTCTTCCCTGCAGTAATTGCTCGCGTTCATGATATCTTCTGGAGTGTAATCTCTATCGAGCCTTTTGAGCATACCCGGGTCTCCGCTGTCCACACCGAAGTTTATCCCGGCAAAGCCCGCCCGTTTCATGAGCCTTGCGAGCTCTCTCGTAAAAGGGGCAGGCGAACAGTACGCGTACAATTGCAGCTTTTCGCCCAGGCCCCGCTCTATGATCTGCCTGCACACCGCCTCGGCATGAGATGACGGGATGTTGAACTCACTGTCACAGGTGTGTACATGTGTAATCCCCTGCTCCAGAAGCCGTTCTAATTCGAAGACAATAACATCAGGAGGCCGCAGCCGGACCTTTCTTCCCTTTATGAGAGGCTCCGGACAGTAGATGCACCGCTTCGGACAGCCCCGTTTCATTTCGATCCCTGCCTGCCCCCCTTCACGGTAATACCGCCTGTTGTCGATAAAACTCCTGGTCATATTCGGAAGGGATAGTATCGTGCCTCTTTCCAGACGTATATTACCCCTGTTTCGTATCACCGATTCCTGCATGCGCCACAAGAGCCCTGGTATTTTACTCCATTCATCGCCTTGCTCTAAAAGCCTTTTTGAAAGCCTGGCCGAAGACTTTTTTGAACGTTCGCTTGAAAGACTGTCTACGAGCTCAACAAGCGTCGCCTCCCCTTCCCCGAACACCCCGAAATCAGCACCGCACAATTCCATGATATACGCCGGCTGGATCGAATACCCCATCCCGCCCACAATAAAAGGAGCTTCAGAATGTTCCCGTGCCTTCTGAACAATATCCATAAACCCTTCTAAAAACGATTGCCTGCTCGTAAAGGCGCAGTCATCGGTATTTCTGAGCGTGAATCCCACGAGGTCGAAGCGTGTGTCTGAAAAAAAATCGGTGATCGCAGCAGTATAATCTTCAGCAAAGCAGAGGTCAAGAACCACCGGCTCATGATGGGCGGCATGAAGCGCCTCTGCAAGGTAATCAAGTGCAATCGGCGCAATCGGCGGTTTTATGAGGTTGGTGTTTATAAGGGCAATACGCATTATTCATCCTTTAAACCGGTACACAGTCTACCTGGGATTTCCTTTTTACTGTTTCACCACGCAAAAATCAGAAATACACTTTGCAGGTCCCGCTCAATCAAATTATGAACGTTCGGTTTTATTCGATTTGCAGCGATTTGAAACAGTCAGCCTTCGAAAACCAGGACAGGATTATTATACCCGTACACTGTTCAGCAGCAATCATTTTTAAGCTATACAAAATCCGACAAAAATTATTTATTGCCTTTCACCACCACGAAGGAGCCCTCGCCGTACCCCTGTTTGATCGGCTCTTCAGCCTTTATCTCATGTAAGGGATGAAAAATCGTCTGCCTGAAACTGAAATCCCTGAATCCGGCTCTTCTGAGAAAAAAAAAGCACCTCATCGGTTGAATAAAAGGTGACCGGTTGGTAAGACACGCTCCCGTTTTTATGCGCCAGATAATATTTTCCGAGTGCGCTTTGTTTATCCACATACCCGATAATGAAAGATCCATTCTGCCTCAGCACCCTGTACGCCTCTCTCAGCGAGGCCTCCACATCATCCAGAAAACATATTGTCGTGACCATAAGCGCATAATCAAACCACCCGTCATCATAGGGCAGCGGTTTAAACGAGCTGCCGGTATGAGCATACCTCATGGTACTATTATTCCGCCGCTCCCTGAGACTCTTCGAGGGAGTGGGTTGGCTGTGAAATCTTCTGGAATTCGCCGTTTTTATACCGCTGCAGCGCCTCCCGGACCGTTATTCCTTCTTCAATCCGGTATATATCGACAAAATTGTTCTTCAGCATATAAAAAGATAGCTCACCGACCTGGGACGTGAACAGCACATCGAGCTTGTATTTGATTATCGCCTTGATCACCTTGATTCCGACATGCTGTGACTCTCCCAGAAAACTGTTGGAATAGAAATCCTCAATGCACGTTTCATCTTCCCCCATTTTCAAAATTACAAAATAGGGCGCGCGGCCGAAATGGCCGTGTACCCTGGAATCCATTCCGTTGATATCTTTCACGGGGACAATCGCCGAAATAATCCCTTCCTTCGCAGGCTCTACGTGAATAAACACCGACTCAATGTGGCTGTAGCTCTTAATAATGAAATCCTCCACCTGATCAGCAAGCTCGTGTGCACGGTACAGGGGAAGCGAGGCGCTTGTTTCGATCTTGCATTCAACCATTTTAAACGGTCCGGCCTGGCGTATCCTGACATCTCCCACTCCTTTTACTCCGTATATTTCGTTTACCTTCTCCTCAATCTCCGACTGCAGCCTGGGGTCAAGATTTGCGTCCATGAGTGCAAGAAAGGATGTCCAAATGCTCGTCAAGCCCAGCTTGAATATGAGAAGTGAGATTGCCATTATCACGGCACCCTCGACGTAGGGGATTCTGGCATAGTGCAGCATAATACCCACCAGAACAATTCCCGATACAATAATATCAAGAAAAGACTCACTCGCGTTTATCATAAGAGACTGCGAATTGATCTGCCTTCCCACCTTTTTTTCCCTGCGAGCGACAAAAAAGGAGGTGACAATCGACACGATACTTGCCGATACAGGCATGACCGGAAAATTCACCGGCCCGGTTGCAGAGAGAAGCTTGCGGTATCCGTCCAGCAGGATCTCGAAGCCCGCCCACATGATACCGACGCCGATGAAAAAACTGATTAAGGTCTCCGCTTTGTACAGTCCGTACGGGAATTTGGCGGATTTATGCCTCGATGCGAGCCAGAGCCCGAAACCGGATGCAAATATGGCGAGAAGATCTGCGCCGCTGTGAAAGGCATCTGCCAACAGAACCTCAGACCCGAACAGATGCCCGATCAGCCCTTTCATCACTGCAAGCCCCAGAGTGACGAAACTTGCGGTCAAAGCAACCCTCTGGCCGAGCTTGAGGTCAGCTGTGCGTTTTTTCTCGAGATTTTTCTCTGTTGTATTCATGATTTCTGGCACCGCTCAATTACCTGTGGAAAACTGTCGCGTCATCGGCGATCCGCACCTGGGGCACTTTGTCTGAAAACAGGGGAGTCTCCTGCGATGGGAAACCGTATACCCGCATTTTGGGCACATGCAGTACTCCGGGGGCCCATTTATCCTATCCGATCCTGTATTCTTCTTTCTGCCCGCTCTTCTTCCTCTCCCTGCATCTGCTCTCATTTTTTCCCCATTTTGTCTGGAATTCCGTATAAATGAAAGGGCTGTGGGCTCAGTCGGCAATCTCAATAACCGCACCGCATCCGGCATCGATGAAATCTTCGCCCCACGCATTCTTAAAATCAGCAACCGCCCTGTCGCCGGTGCAGTGGCTGGGTCCGATCTTCTGCACGCCGAGTGCTTTCAATTCTCTCACGATGGACTGAATTCCACGCTCAGGCGTACCGCCGAGATGAAATCCGCCGGTTATTAAATATATCCTGTCCTGGCAAACCTGTACAGCTTTCTTCGCAATGGCGACAATTCCCGGATGTGAACAGCCCGTGACAAGTACAAGTCCGGATGTTGTTTTTACAACGAGAGACTGCTCCTTTATGGATGTTCCCATTTCACCGTTTGAATATACTCCTGGAAAAAGCTCTTCAGGCGAATGCACTTCGATGAATCGGGCTCCATAATCAAGTATTTTCTGCTTGAAGTCAGGAGGAAAAGAGGATGGAAGATATACGGTTACTTTCGGGTTCTCATCTAAATATTTCCAGAGCCCACCCGTATGATCCGCATGTATGTGAGAAAGAAAAACGACATCTATCCCGGCCAGGTCGATACCCATTTCATGCATGTTCGAAAGCAGTATACCCCCATCACCGCCCGTATCGAAGAGTATTGTTTTGTCCAGGCCCTGTACCACACAGGCCATGCCCCACGCCCCATGCGTGCTCCTGTTGAACACCATGTTGTTATACACTATTGAAATTGTCATAACACCCCCGTATGCGTTCGGCAGTACCGTCAAAACAAAAAGGGCAATGAGCATATATTTGACAGCTCTCTTCATCGTACATCCCCCGCTTTTTCGAAGGCCGCCTTACCGCAGTGTAAAAATATAGATTGGCCAATTAATAATGAATATCATTTTCATTATACTATCAGGCGAATTAAAAAATCAACAAGAAACTGCAAATTGGGGGTTGTGCGCGGAAAATGATACTCACCAACTGCATTAAATGATAATGGTTTTCATTTTCTTTATGTTACTATAGTAGTATATTACAGGAGGAAGGGGGACATATGTTTGGAAACGGCGGAGGAAGGCGAAATCCTGGCACAGGAAGAGAGCGAGATTCCGGCATGGGCTATGGAAACGGCGGAGGAAGGCGAAATCCCGGCACAGGAAGAGAGCGGAATTCCGGCATGGGCTATGGGAGAGGGAAAAGGGATGATCGGTTTTTCAACGATGCCCGGCAGATGGAAACCCCGTCATATACCGACCCAACAGATTCTTCCCCGGATCTTGCAGGCATTGATGCGCTTAAAAATAAGGCAAGAGTCCTGGAAGAACAGCTCAACGGCATACTGCAGAGAATACGTGCATTCGAAAACGAGCCGGATACTGAATCATCCCGGGGTACAACAAAAACGAAGATGATGGAGGCTGTCGTTAATGAAAGCCTCTGCGTCGGATGCGGAATCTGTGAAAAAACATGTCCTGTCGGAGCGATACACATGAACGAGATTGCCCATGTTGATGCCGGCCTGTGCACCGGATGCGGAAACTGCGTGCAGTCCTGCCGTCCTCGTGCAATAGCTCTTGTGCCCAGGGAACAGGATTAGGGAATATCTCAGCAAAATACGCACCAAATCACATTGTACAAGATGAAAAAAGGAAATAAAAAATGAAAGGCGATAAAAGCCGCCTGACATTCGGTCCGGTCCCCTCAAGACGGCTGGGTAAAAGTCTCGGCATCAACAACATCCCCCCAAAGATCTGCACCTATTCATGCATTTACTGTCAGCTCGGAAGAACATTGAAGATGCAGACGAAGCGGCAGGAGTTCCATTCCACTGAAGAAATAATACGTGCTGCAGAGGAAAAAATCACTCAATCGAAGGAACAGGGAGAGCATATCGATTATTTAAGCTTTGTACCGGATGGCGAACCCACACTGGACGTATACCTTGGCAGCCATATCGAAAGCCTCAAGAAGTTCAATCTGAAAATCGCAGTTATTACGAACGCATCCCTGATAGGCGATGAGGAAGTAAGAAACGACCTGACAAAGGCGGACTGGGTTTCCCTGAAAATCGACGCATGCAGCGAAAACACCTGGCATGCAATTGACCGCCCGCATAGAAGCCTGCATCTCGCGGAAATTAAAAACGGAATCAGGGAGTTTGCAAATCGTTTCAGGGGCACACTTGCAACAGAAACGATGCTTATCAGTGGAGTAAACGACACCGTCGAGGAGCTCGAAAAGATCGCTGATTTCATTTCGGAGCTCAAACCGATGCTCAAACACAGGTTGAGACTGGAACCGGGTAAAATGAAAATACAGGGACGAAGCCCCGTAAAGAGTTACCTCTCAATCCCGACGCGGCCTCCAGCAGAACCTGGCATTGCCCCAGCAGGCGAGTACGAGCTTTCCCGCGCATATGCCATTTTCAGAGAACGGTCGATTGAAACGGAACTGCTTATCGGGTACGAGGGAAACGCATTTGCGTTTACGGGACATCCCGAAGAAGACCTTCTCAGCATCACCTCCGTTCATCCCATGAAAGAAGAAGCCGTTTTCAGTTATCTTGAAAGGGCGAAAACGGGGTGGAACCTGGTGGAAACATTACTCGATGAGGAAAAACTTAAAAAGCTCACCTACAGGGGAGATACGTTCTACCTCAGGACACTCAACCGTTCCGATCCAAATAGAAACTAAATCAATTTTCCCGGACTTCCCGCCTGGCTATCCGAGCTTTTTCCTGAGAAACTTCAGCCCCTTTGAGGGGATATCGTCCTGACTATCCACGAGGGGACGCCAGATATTCGCGAACGCAGCAACCTGGCCCTGCGCTCTCCATGTTCGTGTCGTGCTCCCGCACCTCCCACCACTCCTCAAGCGCTCCAGAGCAGCAGACCAGGGGGTTGTTCCACCGGTTTCTGTGGTATTGCGGTTCCCCCAAGTGTGAGGAAGTAGTGAGATGGCTATAATTAGAAAAAAAAAGAGTGTAGTGCCAAGAAGAATTTTAAGTTTTATAATTTATTGTGGCAGAGATATTTAGAATTTGCAACTGTAAAAGATCAGTAAGTGTACAATTGTTGATGATTTTTGTCAACAAATTATATTTTTTAATTTTCTGCTATTTTGCAATGGTCAGCACGATTTTCCCTATCGGGTGTCCGGTTTCAAGTTCCCTCTGCGCATCGGCCGCCTCTTCTAGCGGGAAGGTTTTGTGCACGAGTATCTTCAGCTTTCCCTCATCCATGAGTAAGGCGCAGTTTTCCAGTATTTTTGTCTGGTGATTTTCAACCTCGATTAGATCGAAGTACCATGGAGTGAGCATCAGCTCGTTGCTCAGGTACACACCCCTGAGCCGCGCCTGTGTCCAGTCGGCATTTTCCGACTGCGGCTTAAGCAACGAAACGAGGGTCCCGTAAAAACGGATGCATGAAAAGGTCCGATAAAAAGTTGTACCCCCGACTGTGTCAACCGCTGCATCAACTCCCTGTCCGTTGGTAAAAGCAAGTGTCTCTTCGACAAAATCTTCGTCGCCTGAAATTACCACTCTATCAGCGCCTAATTTCTCGACAATCTCTTTTTTCTTCGCTCCTGTTACGGTCGCTATGACGCGGATTCCATGGGCCGCAGCAAGCTGAACGGCAACATGGCCCACCCCGCCTGAACCGCCATGTATGAGCACACTCTGGCCCTTTTTCAAATGTGCCCTGTCGAAAAGGGATTCCCAGGCTGTGATGAGAACAAGAGGCGCCGCCGCCGCCTCGATGAAATCTGCTTTTTCAGGCTTTTTCACTGCAAACCGCTCTTCGAGCAATGCATACTCTGCATAATTGCCGGGTCCCTTGCCAACACCGCCGTGCGCAAAGTACACCGCATCACCCGGTTTAAATCCCGCAACTCCTGGGCCTGTTTCTTCTACAACCCCGGCCCCATCGAGACCGAGAATCTGCGGTGGGCTGCTCGGGTACCAGGTGCCGCGCCCACGCTGCTTGTAATCAACGGGATTTATGCCTGCTGCCTTTAATTTTACGAGCATCTGTGTATCTGTTTGGATAACCGGTTTCGGCACTTCGGTAAGCTTTAACACCTCAGGCCCGCCCACCTTCGTCATGAGTACTGCTTTCATACCGTTCACCCCTTTTTATAACGAAATATTCAACCTTTCTCCAGCAATTCTTTTTCCGGAGACAGTTTTGATGTTT
>CAZGJW010000025.1:0-29374 GCA_964525675.1 uncultured Spirochaetota bacterium | reverse complement strand
TTATGGATTCTGAGATATGGGATATAAAAATGGCGGAGGTAACCGGGACAGATGTTCTCGGTGATATGGAGGCTTCACCACCTTTAACCTATTATGAAAATACGGTGAACTCTGCTTTCAGATTTGGTAAAACTGATTTTCCAGTATTCATTGCCAGTGGGCCTGTTATGGGAGGTACTGCACCTGCCACCTTTGCAGGATCAACTATTACAAACAATGCTGAAATAATAGCTGGAATAGTACTCATGCAGCTTATCAGCCCCGGTAAAGGTGTAATAGCTTCTCACTTTGTATTTCCGATGAATATGAAAACCGGTCAGCCTGGTTTTGGGAGCGTTGAAATAACGCTGCATGACGCAATGTTCAACCAGATTTTTAGGAAATACGGTATACCAACAGCAAGCTGTAACCCATATGCAAGCAATGCAAAAACAATAGGGTTTCAGAATGGATATGAGAGAATGCTTCTTTCTTTAACAGCAGCCTTATCAGGAGCAAATTTCATTATTCTTCATGGAGGAATCCATGGTGAATTAACATTTCATCCGGTGCAAGCTGTGCTGGATGATGATGTTGCCGGAATAGTGGGGCGGTTCATTGAAGGTGTCAATGTATCGGATGAGACTTTAGCTATAGACCTTATAGAGGAAGTTGGGCCCATTCCAGGTATGTATTTGGATAAGGAACATACGAGAAAATGGTGGAAAGAAGAATTCTTACTTCCAAAAGTCGCAGATAGGTTGCCATATCCTCAATGGATAAAAGAAGGAAGAAAGACCGCTGTTGATAATGCAAAGGCAAGAGTTGAGGAAATAATAGCTACATATAAGCCAATACCTTTATCCAAAGAGCAAAACAAAGCGATAGATGAGATATTGAAGGAAGCGAAAAGTTATTATAGTGAAAAGGGGTTAATGTAATCAATTTCATTTACTGTTATGTATACGCTGGATGTGTCGGGATGAGTGAAAATCGACATTTACGATTGCAACAGCTGCCACCACACCTTTATGAGAATTAAAAGCATCCCGCCGGCAGATTACAGGAAGAATTCCGCCTCCTATCTGACTTTTGACCCTGTACACATCATTCAAGAGAAGAATTCCGATACAATAACAATACCAGGTCAGTTGGAAAGTTAATTGTATAAGGCGTGTGGTAAATACGGTAAACTTATGCAATATTTTAGATTTTTCATAAAATAGTGAAGAAAATTAGTGAAATAGTGAAGTGACAAAGGGACGAAGCTGTGAAACAATATACGACAGGGGAGGCCAGTTATGAATTTCGGTATTATAGGATGCGGCGGGATAGCGGACAGGAGAACAATACCGGGCATGATCGAATCGGATAAGGTGAAGATACTAGCGGTTGAAGATATCAGTGAAGAGCTCGCAAAAAAGGTTTCGCAAAAGTATGGCGTTACTGAATACACAACCAGTGAAGATAAGCTCTTGAAAAACGATAATATTCAGGCGGTTTACATCGGGGCCCCAGTTTTTGCGCACACAGAGCAGATTATAAAAGCTGCGGATGCCGGAAAGCATATCCTCTGTGAGAAACCGCTTGCCCTGTCGACCAGGGAAACGGAAAAAATAATCGAGTATTGCGAAAAAAAGAACGTTGCCCTGCAGGTGGGTTTTATGATGCGGTATCATGGGTATCATACAAAGGCAAAGGAGATGATAGAAAATGGTGAGCTCGGACGGCCGGTGATGGGAAGGGGTCAGCTTACCTGCTGGTATCCGCCCATACCCGGAGTCTGGCGCCAGGACCCGGAAAAGGGAGGCGGAGGAGCGCTCATGGATATGGCGATTCACACGGTCGACATTCTCAGGTACATGTTCGGAGAGGTGGAATCGGTTTCATCTTTCAATGGGACACAGACTCATGGTTACCCTGTTGAAGATTCGGGTGTGATACTGTTGGGATTTAAAAATGGCGCGTACGGAGTATGCGACTCCTTCTTCAACATCCCCGATGAAGCAGCGAAAGGTGTTCTGGAACTCTACGGCACGAAGGGCAGCCTCATGGCTGACGGAACCATTGCACAGGTGGCGGGCGGGAAGATGGTAGCTTTTCTTCAGAAAGAAGATAAGGGGTACGATGCCCAGCAGGAGAGAGAAGGGATCATGCCTGTTGAAGTCAAAGCAGAGCTGAAAAATATGTATCGGGCCGAAGTCGAAGATTTTATAGATGCAGTCGAGAAAAAGCGAAAGCCCATGAACAGCGGCGAAGAGGCGCTGAAGAATTTTGCTATCATTCAAGCTGCATATAAATCACAGCAAACAGGCAATGTCATTAGGTTATGATGTATATATATTGCAATTATATTTTTAAAGTAAGGAAAAGAGAATAATGCGGGAAGTGATCAGTCAGAATGGTACAACCACCTGTTAAAGCTAGAGATATGAAAGATATGTTGCAACTAATGAATACCTCTTGTTATTTCTAAAAATCATTAAATATTGAATGAAGTGGATGAATCCTGTAAAGGAGGAGTATGCTATGTCTGAGCGTCTTGCAATAGAGGGTGGGCCGAAGGTGGTAAAAAATAAACTAACCGGATGGCCTCATTTTGATGACAATGCAATCAATGCCGTTGTTGAGGTACTGAAATCGGGGAGGGTGAACTACTGGACCGGGCCGAAGGGCATGGAATTCGAGAGGAGGTTTGCCGAATGGCAGGGGAGCGGGTATGCAATCAGTGTTGCAACAGGTACTGCCGCCCTGCACACAGCAATTACTTCGCTCGGTTTAGGACCGGGTGATGAGGTGATAGTACCATCCTACACCTTCATTGCGACGAGCTTTTCGGTTGTGCAGGCAGGAGCGATACCGCGGTTTGCGGATGTGAACATAGAAGACCACTGCATCAGTATCGAGTCGGCGGAAAAACTCGTAAACAAACGGACAAGGGCTATTATTCCGGTACATCTCTACGGGAATGTATGCGACATGGATCCGATACTAGAGTTTGCGAAGAAGCATAATCTGTTTGTGATAGAGGACAATGCAGAGGCCTTCGGCGGTGAGTACAGGGGGAAGAAGACCGGCACAATCGGGCATATTGCTGCATGCAGCTTCTGCCAGAACAAGACATTTACAACGGGCGGTGAAGGTGGTATGATAACAACTGATAATGAGGAGCTTGCGTGGACCGCGCGGAGTTTCAGGGACCACGGGTACGATGTAAGACAGCGGCTTAATCTGTTAGAGATGGAGCAGAAGCTTCCGTATATACATAACATGGTGGGGTGGAACTACCGGATGACGGAGATGCAGTCTGCGATTGGGCTTGCCGAGATCGAACGAATCGACACCTGGAATCTGCCGATGAGGAGGCGCAATGCGTATATACTCATTGATCGGCTGAAAAAGCTGCCGCAGATAAAGCATGTACCGATCGATACCCCCGAGCGGAAAAACGGCTGGTATGTACTTGCATTTTCACTTGATATAGAAAGCATGAGATGCGATATAAAGCAGTTCGTAGATGCTGCAGCGGCGGAGGGAGCACCGTGCTGGAAGGTATTCTGGCCGCAGTGTCATACGGAAAAAGCGTTCACCGAGAAGAAGGCATTTGGCATGTCTGGTTTTCCATTTACCTCCCGGGAGTATACTGATCAGGCGAGTGCAGATTACAGCGGTGTAGAGGTGCCGAACGCCCGGTGGCATGAAGCGCATACATTCACCTGCTTTGCCTTTCCGACCTCCACCGAGGAGGATATGGGGCAGATCGCGGATGCAATCGAAAAGGTGATAAAGGCATACTTATAGTGGATGGAGCAGGGAGCAGTTATACACGGATCGAGAGGAGGATCTTCATTTACGGAAATATTAAAAATCTATTTAAAATATTTGAACGATTAAAATCGTTCTTTATTCAAACTAATTTTATTAAGGAGGCACAAGATGTCTAATAAATGGATTCTTGTGCTCATTTTTGTTGTAATTTTTCTTTTCAGCTTGTTTTTGCCGGATGTGGGAAGGGAAAAAATGTAACTAGGTGTTTATTAATGAATGAACTTTATTCAAAAACATTAAGAGAGTTGGGCATATTAGATGAAATTAGAGAGATCTATTACGAAAATACAGGGATGGTGATATCATTCCATTATTTTAGAAGTGATAATGAGTTAGACTTTTTCCCATTAAAACAGAGAAGTGAGTTTTGTAAGTTAATCCAATCGTCCGAGTGTGGGATGAGAAAATGTATTGAAAGTGATAATAAGGGATTAAAAAATGCAAAAAAAATTGGATATTACAATGTATACAGGTGTCATGCAGGGTTAATTAATGTCGCTATACCACTAATGTACAAAGGGAAAGATATAGGAGCTATATACACCGGACAGGTTCTGTTAGATATTCCTACGGAAAGAACATTTAGGGAGTTATATAAGGGTCTTGAACAATTAGATATTGGATATAACATCCTCAAGGAAGCTTATCTCAAAGTAAAGACCGTTGATAAAGAACGGTTACACTTTTGTGCAAGGCTCCTTTTTCTTATTGCAAACTATATTATCTCCGCAGAAAAGGAAATTTTTTTGCAAAGAGATATAATACAAAAAGATAGAGAACTATATAAAAAGGAGAAGGAAAAAATAAAGCTTGAAAAGGAGTTGAAAGATTTAAGTATCTCTATTCTTGAATTTCATAAAAAAACACGTGAAGATTTCAATAAAATAAAAAAAGAAGATTTAAAGAATGATTATATTATCTCAAAAGCACAACTTTTCATAAAAACAAATTATGATAGAAACATAAAACTTGAAAGTGTTGCTCAAGCAGTATATCTTTCACCAAATTATTTTAGTTCAATGTTTAAAAAGATAACTGGATACACATTTAGTAGCTATTTAGTAAAGAAAAGAATTAATGCAGCAAAAGAACTCTTGAAGAATACCAATTTTTCGATAAAAGAGATTGTATATATGATTGGGTTTGAAGATTATAACTATTTTAACCGTGCATTCAGAAAAGTAGAAAAAATCCCACCTGCTCAATATCGAAAATTATGTAAACCTTCTCATCACTTCAAAGTTAACTAATCGTAACATATTTCAGAAATTTAATTAGATAGTCCAGTGACAAATATATTTTTTTAGGTATTATAGTTTATGATTTCCACATTCTACTTTTTACGCTAGGTTTTGGGTAAGGTCATTTAAACTTCATTTACTGTGCTTCTATAGAAATTGTATGCTTAAAAATAAAGATTACCGAACGCATGTTCTAATCTGGTTTGCGGCGTTGAATATTTAGACATTCTGAAAGATAAAAAAAATTTAATTTCTTAAGAACAAGGAGGTATAATCTGTGCTGTCAGGAGGATATATGAGGAAGATACTATGGGTAGACCTCTCTAAAAGCACCCTTATAAATGAGTCATTAGATGAAGATTTGTGTTTAAACTATCTTGGCGGATATGGAATAGGAATACGTCTCATTTACAATATGCAAAAACCTGGTATGGATGCTCTCGCTCCAGGGAGTATAGTTGGTCTTGCTACTGGACCGTTAACAGGTACACCGGCAGTGATAGGCTCGAGATTTATGGTTATGGGCAAATCTCCCCTTACCGGGACATGGGGAGATGCAAATTGTGCAGGGTACTTTGGTCCTATGCTTAAACGTGCAGGTTATGATATGGTGTTTTTTGAGGGTGCTTCAGATAATCCCGTATATCTTTTCATAGATAATGGCAAGCCAGAAATTAAAGATGCTTCTATGTTATGGGGTAAAACTACGTATGAGACAGAAGATATTCTTAAAAATGAACATGGGAAAAATACTCAAGTCGCTTCTATAGGTCCTGCAGGTGAAAGACTTTGTTTGATTTCTTGTGTTATACATGATAAAGGAAGGGCTGCCGGACGATTTGGTTTAGGAGCAGTTCTCGGTTCAAAAAAAATAAAAGCAATAGCCGTCAGAGGGAAAATAAAGATTCCAATAGCATATCCTGAAAAAGTTGATAGTTTAAGAAAGAAGTATATAAACCAAATAAAGGAAGAGAGCGTAGGATGTTCAGAATTATATAAGATTGGTACACCAATCTTTACGGAGCCTAGTGCATTGAGTGGTGATTCTCCTGTAAAAAATTGGTCTGGAGCATGTAGTGTGGATTTTAAAGTAGAAGAAGCGGAAAAATTAGGAACTGAAAATCTCTTTACGTATAGGACAAAAAAGTATGGTTGTTGGCAGTGCCCAATAGTATGCGGTGGTATTGTTGCAATAGATAATGGCAAATATAAAGTAGAAGGAACGCATCAACCAGAGTATGAAACTATGTCAGCATTTGGTTCAAATTGTATGAATTCCGACATTGAATCTGTTATTAAAGCTAATGATATCTGCAATAGTTATGGGATTGATACTATCTCGACTGGAGCTATGGTTGCATTTGCAATGGAATGTTATGAGAAAGGACTTATATCGAAAAAGGATAGTGATGGAATAAAATTATCCTGGGGCAACCCTGAAGCTATAGTAAAACTCACAGAAAAAATTGCTAAAGGTGAAGGATTTGGTAAAAATTTTTCATTCGGGCTTGAAAGGGCATCGAAGGCTATTGGAAAAGGAGCGGAAGAATTTGCAATGCATGTAAGAGGAGAGGCTATTGCTATGCATGATCCAAGATTTGAACCTGCTATGGCAGTTATATATAAGATGTTTCCAGGAAAGCATATTCAGGCGTCTCAGTTCTGTAAGCCAGAGGGCCTTAAAGAAGTTCAGCACTCTTTCGGGGTTGATCGGGAAAAACAAAAAGGGAGAGGTAAAGAAACGAGACTTCTTGAATGTCTATGCAATATAGTTAATTGTGCAGGGGTTTGTTTATTTGGGTATCTATCTACCCGGGTAGATTGTATACCGGAATTTCTTACAGCTGTGATTGGTGAAAAATATGAATTAGAAGACATCATCAAGACTGGTGAACGAATTTCCAATATGAGGCAAGCATTCAATATAAGGGAAGGGATAAATATCATAAAGTCACCATTCCCGCGTAGGGCTCTTGGTATTCCACCCCTCAAAGATGGGCCTACAGCTGGATTCACTGTGGGGATAGATGACATGCTTTTTGAGTACCTTGATTCCATGGACTGGAGTCGTGATGAAGCAAAACCAAGCAGAGAAAAACTCGTTAAACTTGGTATGAATGATGTAATTCAAGATCTATATTAGAAATTTGGCAGAAGATCAATAGATCATTTTAAGGTTTGTCCCACAATTTTTAAAATCAAACGTTGAGACAGTAGTGAGAATTTTAAATAGAATACGGGAATGTTTCTAATAATACAATATTTGTTGGTTTGAAGGAGATAAAAAATGGAGAAACAGGAACTTGAGAATAAAATGAGAGACATGGAACATCTACTAAATGCGATTAAGGTCTCTATCCAACAGGGAGCAAACTTCCTTGTACATAGGCTCGCGCCAAACGGGCCGATTATGCGTGAGCCGGATCTATGTTACATCCATAAGCCGAGCTGGGGATTGTACGCGGCTGATGTTGACCATGGGATAATTGCGAAACTTCTAGACTGGGCTAGAAAAAAAGCCTTGCAGTCGAGTGGTGATTTTTTCATCCCAGGTGAACGTCCAGAGTATAAGGATATACAGCGGTTTTATAGACCATCCATCTTTGGCAGAGTTGCTGTTTGGATAGGCCATCCTCTAATCAAAGAAGAGAAGGTAATTAAAAGGATATTGCAATATCAACATAAGTCTGGAGGCGTTTTTAATTATATAGGAGATGACCCTGAAAACATTGAGGAACAGCCCTTTATTGGCACTCTAGAAACAAGTTTTTTTGGATGCCTAATGGGCGAATTGGACATGAAAAAAGAAGCACTAATGGCAGGGAACTGGTTGTGTAGATTTGTCCAGCTTAATAAAGAGAATATGGCTGAAAGAGGGTTTATGTACACTAATATGTCCCTGGAAGGTGACCTTATTACCAACATCAACCCAGGTGAGAAAATAAATGTTGTAGTGGATAACAAGGCTCCCAAGCAACAGTTTTGGCAGGTTGGGACTGTAATTGCGTGTCTGGCTATACTCTATGAAAAAGCATTGGAAAGTTGGGGATTTGATCACAATAAAGCTAATATTTACCTTGAGAATGCGTTAGCGCTTATCGACTTTGAGGACACAATGCCTCTACACACCTATCAATGGCCCTCGAAATGCAAAGTAGGATGGGGGGCTGGAGAACTTTTAAGGGTGCTTGTAAAGTATAAAAAGGGAACACAAGAACAGATAGAAAAAGCATACCGAATTGCAAAACGAGTAGCGATATACACCTTTCTTGATAACCAATTACCAAATGGTAGTTGGTCTTGCTATCATTATCCCCTGAGTGAACTAATACCGGAGATAAAATTTGATTACAAGCCACTAAAAGGTTTTGTAAATGTACCAGATAAGCGAATAAATGGCTCCAAAACAATCTTCATTACCAGTGAAGAACTTATGGGAGAGTTCCTTGGAGAAATGAAATCCATCCAAAAGGGTATAGAAGAGCTGTTAGCCTATTATCGTTCTCTGATGAATGTTGCAAGCTAAGATATAATGAATTTTAAACGAATAAGATACTTAGTAATATATATGACGTAAAGATGGAAATAGAAAAATATTTTGATCTGATGGAGCAATGAGTATGAAAGGAATATTTGGAAGATATCTTGATGTTAATCTTACAACTGAAAAAATCAGTGATTATGAATTACCAGAAGAATGGTATAAAAAATATTTGGGAGGAAGGGGAATTGGCCTTAAAATTCTTCTTGAGGAGTTAAAAGGTGATGAAGATCCATTAGGCCCTGATAACATTTTAATTTTTGCTACGGGCCCCCTGCAAGGAACAAAATTCGTAGGAGCAGGGAAACATGCTGTTGTATCAAAATCACCAAAAACTGGAAGCTTGAATGACTCATATGCAGGTGGATTTTTTGGGCATGAGCTTGGTACATCAGGCTATGATGGTATAATAATAAGGGGAAAGGCTGTTAAGCCAAAGTATATATCAATAATGAATGGTAAATGCGATATACATGATGCAACTTCTTTATGGGGTATGGATGTAGGTCATACTGATGAAACGATTAAACAAAAGCACAGAGGAGTACGGGTTGCCTGTATCGGTCCGGCTGGTGAGAATCTTGTTAAGTTTTCATGTATTATGAATGATGTAAACAGAGCTGCTGGCCGTCCGGGTTTTGGTGCTGTAATGGGAAGTAAGAATCTCAAGGCCATTGTTGTAAAGGGAGGGATAGATAAACCAATTTATAATAAAGAAATACTTTTAGAGGCAAGAAAGAAGCTGGCAAAGGATTTGATGGATAATCCTGATGTTAAAGAGTTTGGGAAATGGGGTACTCCCGCTTCAATAGGCTTTCTTAATAAAGAAGGAATACTGCCTACAAAAAACTTCCAAGAGGGTGTTTTTGATGGAATTGATAAGATAAATGGCAAGGGTGAATATTACAAAGATATTCTTACTGGTCGCAATACCTGTACTGGTTGTCCTATAAGATGTAAACGGATAGTTAAAAGTGAGTTTGGAGGGATTAATATTGAAGAGAAATACGGCGGTCCGGAATATGAAACAATAGCAGCATTTGGCCCTAACTGTTTAAATGACGATATTCGTGCTATCAGCTTAGCTGGGCAGATGTGCAATCAATATGGCTTGGACACAATAAGTACAGGTGCTACCATCGCTTTTGCTATGGAAGCCAGTGAGAAAGGGTTAATAAAGGAGAAAATCAAATGGGGAGATTCTAATGCAATTATCGACCTTATTGAGAAGATTGTTTATAGAAAGGGATTGGGAGGCAAATTGGCAAATGGTATAGATTTGTTTGCATCAGAAATTGGGGCGGATTTCGCAATGCACATAAAGGGTCAAGAAGTACCATTTCACGATCCGAGGGGAAAGAAGGCAGTTGCTATTAGTTATGCTACTACTCCAAGAGGAGCAAACCATATGGATTTTACACATGATGATATTTATAGTGGTATGTGGAATGATATTACTGCGGAACTTGGAATATATAGAAGAGTGGACAGATTTTCATGGGAAAATAAGGCTGAATTTTGTAAGGTGACTACAGATTTAGCATCCTTTACAAATTCCGCAATTATGTGTGGCATTGTTGGCTTTGATCTTCTCCTTGCATGTGGATATAATGCTTACCCAAACATACGGGAGGCAATATATGCAACAACAAGTTTAGAAATTGGAGTTTGCGAGATGTTGCTTATTGGTGAGCGTAATTATGATATGCTCAAGATAGCAGCAGCACAGCAGGGATACACAAGGAAGGACGATGATCTTCCGCAACGTTTTAAAGGGCCACTCCCGCGTGGTGGTAGTGCCAATGAATCTATTCCAGATGCAGCATTACAAGAGTCAATAGACAGATATTATGAGTTAAGGGGATTTGACAACTATGGACCGACAGATGAGAAACTAAAACAGTTAAACATGAAAGAATTTATTGGGTTCATAAAAAGGGAAGATTAATAATTGAATTAGCTGAATGAATAATAACTTTTAAAATGGTTTTGATCTTGATTATATTTAGTGGTCAAATCTTGGTTGTATGTTAAAGCAAGGGCTGAAATGAAAGCAATTTTCAAAGAAAGAGAAAAGCCGGGTGCAGAACTGAGGGAAGTGGACATTCCTATAATCGGAGATCAAGAAGTCCTTATAAAGGTTCAAGCAGTTTCCATGTGTGGTACAGATCTTCATATATATGAGTGGGATAACTGGGCTCAAAGAAGAATAAAGCCACCCTTGATCTTTGGACACGAGTTTGCCGGAGAAATAGTAAAGGTTGGGAGTAAAGTTACTACGCTTAAAATAGGTGATTTTGTTTCTGCAGAAAGCCATATTGTTTGTGGTAAATGTTTTCAGTGCCGAACTGGCTCATCTCATCTGTGCCAGAAAGTAACTATTATAGGGTTAGACAGGGATGGATGTTTTGCAGAATATATTTCTTTACCAGAGAGCTGTATATGGAAAACCAGCCGAAAAATACCTTTAGAAGTTGCTTCGTTTCAGGAAGCTTTAGGCAATGCTGTTTATGCAACGCTTGTTGCTGAAATCGTAGCCAAATCGGTGGCTGTTTTCGGCTGCGGGGCTCATGGTCTATTTACCATTGGTATAGCAAAAGCAGCCGGAGCAAAAATTGTTCTGGCTATTGATCCAAACAGATATAGATTAAGTTTAGCAAGGAAAATGGGTGCAGATATGGTATTTGATCCTAGGGAAGTTAATGTGGTGAAAGAAATCTTAAGGTTAACATTTGAAGCTGGTGTAGATGTAGTGATTGAAATGTCTGGCAATCCAAAAGCAATAAAAGATGGTTTTAATGTACTTAAGAAGGGTGGAAGATTCTCTGTTTTCGGAATTCCAACTGTAGACACATCTCTCAATTTTGCTGAAGACATTATCTTTAAAGGAGCAACTGTGCTGGGAATATCCGGAAGAAGGATATTTGATACATGGTATAAGATGGAAGGACTTTTAGAATCAGGGGCCCTGAATATTAAACCTGTAATTACTCATAGAATGCAGTTTACTGAATTTAATGCAGCATTCGAGTTGCTGAAATCAGGGAAATGCGGCAAAATTGTGCTATTTTTATAATTGGGGTAACTATGAAAACGCTGGAGAAGGAATTAGATAAAGAGGGAATTCAGCCAATTCAACTGAGAGTTTTAGAGAGAGGTCAAGGAGCTAGGATTAGCGTAAATGGAAAAAAGTTTATTAACCTTTCTTCTAATAATTATCTGAATTTAATAAACCATCCACATGTAAAAGAAGCAACTAAAAAAATTATAGATGAGTTTGGAGTAGGCTCAGGAGCAGCTCGAAGTCTAACTGGGACTATGGCTTTACATGAGGAACTTGAGGAAAAACTCGCTGCATTTAAAAGAAAAGAAGCGGCTCTTCTCTTCCCGACTGGGTGTTTGGCCAATCAAGGAACTATTGAAGCTCTGATGAATAAAGGAGATATTATTTTTAGCGATGAATTGAATCACGCAAGTATTATTGACGGATGCAGGTTATCCAGGGCTACTATAAACATTTTTCCTCATAAGAATATGAGTGACTTGGAAAACTTGCTGGAGGAGAATAAAAATATTCACTGTCGAAAGCTGATCGTTACCGATGGGGTCTTCAGTATGAATGGTGATATTGCTTTCCTACCTAAAATTGTTGAGTTAGGAAAGAAATATGGAGCGATCACTATGGTGGATGATGCCCATGCTTTAGGTGTATTAGGAAAACATGGCCATGGCACAGTAGAATATTATGATTTGGAAGATAAAATTGATATAGAGATGGGTACTTTATCAAAAGCGCTAGGAGCTCTGGGAGGATTTATTGCTGGAAGCCATAGGCTAAGAGATTTCTTATTTTATAAGGCGAGACCCATTTTATTTAGCACCTCTTTACCTCCACCAATTGCCGCTGCAGCTATTACTTCTTTAAAAATACTGGAGAAAAATTCTGGAATTTTAAAGAAGCTTTGGGATAAGGTGAAGTATTTTAAGAATGGCTTGAACTCTCTTGGATTTGATATTCTTGGTAGTAAAACTCCTATAATTCCAATCCTTATTGGGAAGGACAAAGATGCTCTGAGAATGAGCCAGCGATTGTTTGAGGTGGGAATCATAGCTCCTGCAATTGTTTATCCGACAGTTCCAGAGGATAGATCGAGAATAAGGGTTATCATTACTGCTGCTCATAGTGTCGCGGATTTAGATTTCTGTTTGGGGGTTCTTGAAAAAGTTGGAAAGGGAATGAGACTTATTTAAGTTATGAGAGAAGGAGCTCAAAAATTCTGGTACAAAATGCAAGAATTCATTAAATTAAATATAGTAAAAAATATTAGAGCGATTAAAATCGTTCTTTATTTAATTTAATTTTATAAGGAGGCACAAAATGTCTAAGAAAAGGATCCTTGTGCTCATTCTGGTTGTCGTGTTTCTTTTCAGTTTGCAACTTGTTTTTGCGGGAGGAGGAGGAAAGGGGAAAAAGGCAACAATTAAGTTCATGGCTGCACTGTACAGTGATGCAACAACTCCATTCTGGAATGATCTTATTGCAGCTTTTGAAAAGGAGTACCCCAATGTTCACGTCGATCTCGATATTGTGAATTGGGACAATGTGTATCAAAAAACGACAACGCTGATATCAGCAAAGCAGGAGCCGGATATTCTGAACACCGATACAATAATGGTGCAGTATGCGGATCAGGGACTTTTGGAACCACTTGATGGCTATATGGATGAGAGCTTTAAAAATGAGTTTATTCCAAGCCTTCTAAAATCAGGTGTATATAATGGAAAAACCTACGGGCTTCCCCTCTTAGCTTCCGTACGGGCTCTATTCTATAATGAGGATGTATTTGAAAAGGCCGGTATTGAACCGCCGGAAACTGCCGAAGATTTTGTCAAGGCCTGCCTGGCAATTAACAATCCTCCTGATTTTTATGCTTTTGGTATGCCCATCACCAATTTTGAAGGTCAGGCGTATATCTCTTACTTCCTCTGGTCTGCAGGAGGTAGATGGGAAGATGAAAATGGAAGATGTGTTGTGAACAGTGAGGCTGGTCTCAGGGCATTAAACTTTGCAAAGGACCTCGTCAACAAGTATAAGGTGGTATACCCCGGCTGGAGCACGGTGAATCGTGATGATACACAGAAGGTGATGATTTCGGAAAAGATTGGAATGATGATGACGGCGAATTTCTTTCCAACAATAGCAAAATCAGAAAATCCCGATCTCCGGCTTGGCTTTGTCCCAATTCCAAAGGATCGAGAACAGTCCAATCTTGGAATTGTTGATTCACTTATGATCTTTAAAAGATCGGAGCATAAAGAAGACGCTTTTAATTTTATAAAATTCTACTACAGTGGAAAATGGCATGAGAGGTTTGTCAAGGCAGAGGGAATGCTGCCTGCTACGAAAGAAGCTGCAAGCGACCTTGCAAGTGATCCGGATTTGGGGCCCTTTATTAAACTATTGCCCAATGCAAAATTTTGGCCCTTAGAGCCAAGATGGGAGCCTATGGTTCTTGAAGTTATAAAGGCTTGGCAGATTGCTATTTTAGGGCAAAAAGATCCAAAAGAAGCTCTTGACGATGCAGCAGCAAAAATCAATAAAGAGATACTGGGTAAATAACTTTTGTGAGATTTTGAGTGGGCTCTCATATATTCGTGGGGGCCCATTATTTTATTTTCGATGAATGATATGAGGAATGGTTATTTGGTGAAGGCGACAAAAATAACGAGAACAGAGAAGGTTGCGTATGTATGCCTTTTACCCAGTTTGGTGCTGGTAACGGCTGTCATTTTTTATCCTGTCATAAAAACATTTATCAGCTCATTTTTTGCCATGGACCTCTACGGCAATATAGAACATTTTGCCGGACTCAATAATTTTAAACGGCTTTTTAAAGAAGACATATTTATTAGAGTTTTCATCAATACGCTCTACTGGACCCTTGGGATGGTTGTCCCTACGATAATCATTTCACTTATATTATCGCTTGCATTAAATAATAGATTTTTTGGGAGGAAGTTTTCAAGAGCTATTCTTATTCTTCCGTGGGCAGCCTCGATTATGATAAGTGCTCTTTTGTGGAGATGGCTTTTTAATGGTGAATATGGAATGGTAAACAGGCTTTTACATGATCTTCACATCATCAAAAACAATATCCACTGGCTTGCATCGCCGAAAACATCATTTCCTGCTATGATTTTTGTGGGAATCATTATTTCAATCCCGTTTACAACTGTTACTTTATTAGCAGGACTTCAATCCATTCCAGATGAATTATATGAGGCAGCGCGTGTCGATGGCGCGAACAAGATAAAGGTTCTTTTTAAAATCACCCTTCCTCTATTAAAGACGGTTTTCTTTATCGTTACGACGTTAAATTTCATATATATATTTAACTCTTTCCCGATTATATGGGTGATCACAAGGGGTAACCCTGCGAATCAGACGGATATTATCATAACCTACTTATATGAAAAAGCGTTCCTCTATCAAGATTTTGGTATCGCATCTGCTCTTTCGGTTATAACTTTTTTATTGCTGTTAATCTTCAGTGTCCTGTATGCATGGCTTTTATACAGAGCAGAGGACTAAAATGAAACTCGGGCTTGAAAGAAAAATCAACTTTATACTTATTTATGCTGTTGTTATTCCAATTTTACTCATTATTATTTTTCCATTTCTTGTGATGGTACTCACCTCTCTTAAACCGAGCGATGAAATTTATGTTTCTCCACCATACTGGCTTCCTAAAAAACTCCTTTATAAAAATTATGTTGATATCTGGCGCTATGTACGGCTTGCGCATTACTTTACTAACAGTGGCATTTATGCGATCGGAACAACTGTCCTCACTATATTTGTAGCTTTACCGGCATCCTACGCAGTTGCACGCATTAACTTTCGGGGAAGAATGGCTTTTTTATTCCTCATACTCGTTACACAGATGTTTTCACCGATTGTGGTTATTATTTCGTTGTATAAGATGATGGCTTTCTACCATTCACTCAATACGTATAGAAGTATAATTATCACATACGCTGCCTTTAATCAGGCGTTTTCTATCTGGTTATTGACAGGTTATTTTTCTTCTATCCCCAAGGATATCGAAGAGGCAGCGATGATTGACGGTTGCTCAAGGTTTTCTGCCGTTCTCAGAATCCTTATTCCACTTGCAAAACCCGGTATTGTCGCAACTGTCATTTTTGTTTTTATCTGGGCATGGAATGAGTTTCTTATCGTTTTTACATTCATATCCACCGATAAACTGTGGCCCTTAACCCTGGGTATATACGGGTTTATCGGTAAATACAAAATACTGTGGAATTATCTTATGGCTGTTTCCTTTCTCACTACGTTACCGGTTGTTGTACTTTTTCTGTTGATTGAAAAGCAGCTTGTGAGCGGTCTAACAGCAGGAGCGATTAAATAAACCTTTCGTATTACCAACCTGCTTCCTGTATTTGACCTCTAAGAAGGGGCCTTGGGCAATATCGGTTTGTCTCTATACGTCATATTCAGCAAATCGTAAAATTATTAAGAATTTTCCGTGGTTTATCAATAGATTTCATCTGCCCCTTAAATGTTTGAGCCGTTTGACGATGTTGATATGATAGCTGAGGTAAAAGGAAGCGATTTCTTATTTGGGCACATAAGAGTGAGACAATGTTGGAGGGAGAAAATGAGTGATCATTTTGAAGTGGTGAAAAAGGCAATTGAATTCAGGAAACCGGACTACCTGCCTATGGAAACGATTGATGTTCCGGGGATCTATAATGCGTACCATACTCTGGATCCTGAGACTGTTACCTTTATTCCAGGGGCAGAGAATAGTGATTCGTTTTGGGTGTGTTGTTACTCATGGGTCCATGAAATAATAAGAAAAACCCCTGCAGGTGAATCAATAAAAAGGGATCAATTTGGTACACTTCTAAAAACCCCCAATGACACAAATGCAACGTATACTATACTAAAGAATCCACTTGCTCACAAGGATTCACTCGAAGGATTTGAGTTTCCCGATCCTGATGATACAGATCCCTCCTTTGAAAAATTAGGTGCGGTAATAAAGGGTAAATATCCCGACCGTTTTATTAATGGTACTATTGATGCAGGAATATTTTTAACGAGTATGATGCTCATGGGTGAGGAAGAGTTTTTAATAAAAACATTTGATAACATTAACTTTGTGCTGGAATTGTACGAGAGGGTAATGGAATATTATAAAAATCTCGTAATTAAATATAAAAGAGCGGGTGCCCACATGATAACAGACTTTGAAGATATAGGAGGAACATCAAGTCTTCTTATAAATCCGAAGGTCTGGAGAAAACACTTTAAACCAATTATTAAACGATTCTTTAAGTATATACATGAGCAGGGATTGTACACCGGTATTCTTATTGATGGTAACTGTGATGAGGTATTGGACGATCTGCTAGATATGGAAATCGATGTATTCCAAAGTTGTGACATATATACAACCGGTATGAAAGCTATAAAAGATAAGCTTGGTGGGAAAATGTGTATTAAGGCGACGGTTGATATGCAAAAGACACTTCCGTTGGGTACTCCAGAGGAGGTTAAAAAAGATGCATGTGACCTTGTCGACACATTTCATAATTCAGATGGCGGATTTATCTGTGAAGTGGTGCGTTGGTATCGACCATCCTATCCCGATAAGAATGTCATTGCTTCAGTCGATGCATTTAATGAATACAGACGAGGGATTATATAAAAGGTTCTGTTCTGCTTCAGATGAAAATTAGTTCTCTGGGAGGGGACTTACTTGTTTTTACAGAAGAAGCAGCATTATCGGAGGAGATATGCCGGAATATGATTGTTATGCACCCGGATAGGGCCGGTAATTTTTTGTGAGGGGGCGCATATGGGTTCTGTGATAGATTTAAGTGGGAAAATAGAAAACGGTCTGTGGGGGTATCATGAGCTGCCCGGTCTTGAAGCTATCGTGCCGCCGCTCCGGTTGGAGACTATCGCAACGGTAAAGGAGCACGGTTTTTTCGCTTCCAGATTCATTCTGTCGTCGATCTCCGCTTCATATGTGGAGTCGGGCTCGCATATTATCGACGGGGCGAAAAATTTGGATGAATATCCGGTTGAGTATTTTATAAAGCCGGCAAAGATAATCAGACTGCCTGAACAACCGGCCAAGGCACTCATCGACGAAACACTGCTCGAGCGGAATGCTCCGGAGATCGGCAAAGGGGATGCGCTCATTATCGACACCGGATGGGGAAAGATGTGGAACAGGCCCGGGTACGTTTTGCAGTGCCCCAATTTCCTTCGTGGGGCACTCGAATGGGTGTTGAAGAAGGACATAAGCATCTTCGCCGTTGACGTGCCATGCATTGAGGCCTCCTGGTCAGAGGATGAGGAGGAGGAAAAGGGAGGCCTACTTGCCAAAATATTCGAAAAGGACGTGCTTCTTGCAGCACCGCTCGTTAATCTCGATAAGATCAGGGGTGAGTCGGGGACGCTTGTATGCATGCCACTTTCGGTCAAGGGCACATCCGGCGCGCCTGCGAGAATTGTTTTTATCGAGAATGATATCTCTGAAACAATGAAATAACGAATGAGGAGGGAATTATGCCTGAGGAAGAACCATCTGATTTCCGCTACAGCACGGGTAAGGCGAAAGTACCGTGGGCATCGGTCGGAGAAAATTACAATGCGCATGATGTTATTGATGTTGTCAAGTTTTTGATCCAGAAATCTGATGATAAATACGATTCGATTATAAAGGGAGTCGAGTCGAGCATAACGGAACTCGCAAAGCATGGAAGACCGCCGGGAAAGCTTTCGCTCGGGGATAATGTGAGCAGGCTTGAAAAAAAGGTGAATGAATTTCTGGGTTCGAAATACTGCGCCTTTATCGCAAACGCAACTGCCGGCTTCGAAATAGGGTACAGGTATGCGAATCTCCAGAAAGGGGATGAGGTGATCGCACCGGCTATTACCTTTATCGCCACAATTTCATACCCGCTTACGGTCGGTGCTAAGGTCGTATTCGCAGATCTTGACCCCCGGACCATCAATATGCACCCTGCAGATGTAGAAAGGAAGATAACGGATAAAACAAAGGTCATCATTCCGGTCCACATCGGCGGGTGGCCTGTTGATATGGACTCCATTATGAAGATTGCGGATAAATATGATCTTCTCGTTATCGAAGATGCTGCCCATGCCTTCGGCTCGGTGTACAGGGGAAAGAAGATAGGGACGATAGGGCATTTTGGCAGTTTCAGCTTCCATGAAGTGAAGAATGTGAATTCATTCGGTGAGGGAGGCATCGTAACGACGAATATCGACTCGTTCGGCAAGGACCTGCTGAAGGCGAGATTTCTGGGGTTGGATCTTTCAAAAAAGATTAAAAACTGGCTGTACGATGTTGTGGCGCTTCAGGGGAAGTACGATCTGTTCCCCGGTCACAATTCTTCGTCGACGGAAATTCAGGCGATCGGCCTTTTACGCCAGCTCGATAGGATTGGGGACATCAATAAAAAAAGGAAGGAGGTTGCTGAGTATCTCAACAGGCGTTTTGAGGAAAACGATGCGATTATCCCGCAGCTTCTTGATACCGATGATATTCAATCGACATTTCACCTGTACCTCCTTCAGATCGACCCAGCAATAGCAGGCGGGGATATTCAGGATCTGAAAAAGAAGCTAGAAGAAAAGGGTATAACCAATATCCCGCACTTCGCGCCGTTATACAAGTTCGATGTCGTAAAACGGCTGGGATACGACACCAAGGCCATCGAAAAGAGCTGCCCGGTTACTGAAGAGGTGTTCAATCACCGGTTTACCCATCTGCCGCTGTACGGGCTTTCAAAGGACCAGCTCGACTACATGGCGGACAGCATACTGGAATCGCTGGATGAGATGCAGAGGGGACGATAGCCTGTGATTCTGGTCAGCTGCGGGGAATGCTGAACGTAGAGTCTTTTTTATTGAATATTTCTTTTTAAATAGTCTTTTATTCGTTTCAGGAAAAGATCAAAATCACCAAGATTTGTAATCAAGTATCTATGAATCTGTTGTAGGTCGATATCCCAGTATATATGGACGATACGATTTCTGAATTTCACCATAGCAACAAATGTTCTGTACTCGTCTTTATCAATTATCTTTTCTTCCATATAGTATTTTGAAAATATCTGAAAAGTCTCTTGCAGACCTCAATCCTTTTCTTGAGATGATATGATTTCCAATATTGATCATGGATTCGATGGATATTTGAAGTAATCGTAAGGCGGTGTTATAGTTTCGAAAATCGTTTAGAAAATCATCGATGGAAAGTAGGGAGAGTTCTTGTAGTTTTTACAGGTTGTCTTTTAAACCGGTAATAAGTGAATTGATTTTTTCTAAATCGATGTTCAAAATACAGTGTCCTGTTTTAATCTTTGCTTGAAACACTCCATATACTCGTCATGATATGGTTTGAAGTCGAAGTATTTAATATTGATCCTTTCCTTGTAATCAAGAAACGCCTTCTCGTCACTGCAAAAAATCAGTTTCCCGAAATTAACAATTTTATACGTACTTACCAGGGGCATTTTTTTTATATTGACCAGGTCGACCTCTTCTGTACCGAGAATCTCATCAATGTCAAAGAGAAGGTTGCTCTCCGTTTCGTAATCCAGGTTCTGATAGCTTAAATATGCAATATTGACATCGCTTAATGCTGTTGATCTCTCCTCTGCCTGTGACCCGAATAAAAAAAGGGCGTAGACAATAGGATATTTTACCAAAACAGATTTCAGCTTTGATAATCGGTTTTTAAAATTCGATGGGACTTGTTTTTTTCTTATCATAGTTTCTATTATATATCTGCAGTCAATTAAAAGTTAAATATCGTGTTTAATTTCGGAGAATCTTGATCTCTCTTTTTTTCATTTGAAAAAGTAATGCAGAAATGCTTGAGAATAATGAAGTATGGAAATAACGGGTAGTAATAGAATGTGAAATTTGAAGAAAATATTACATCAATCAGGCGATATTTTTCCAGGGGAGGGTGGTTGCCTCCCCCGGATTTGTTTTATTTACGTACTGTCTACGGGCGGTAGGCGATTGCGTACGCGCCGTACTTGTCGAGCAAGGAGGGATGTTAAAATTTCCTCGAAGGCCCTCCGGGCCATCGATTTTGGCACGCATCGAATCGATCTGGGCGCAGTGGAACAACTCGTCGATGTAAGTCAAACCAGGGCGATCGGTGATGCGATACACTACACAACGCGGCATATGGAGGGCAAACGGACGATGAAACAGACCATCGACCTGCTTATGAATGATTTGCATAAAAGCGAGATTGACGTGCTCAACAGTATGCCTGTCGGCGATTACGCTATGTTCCGGGGGCTCGAGTTTGCAGCGGCGGTAAACAGACTGAGTGCTCTGTCCGTACGGAATGGAGAATGAAAATCTGCAGATTTCATGGGTGACGTACTGTGCGAATATATAAGATATGGGTATGAAGTACCCGTATTTTAGAGTATTTTGCAAATAATTAAGTATGATGTCCCCATAATTTCATGAACTACGAACCTTCAAATATTGTGCTCTTTCATTCCGGCGAGCTTGAAAAAATCGCTGATTCGTTTCAAAACCGTATGAAAAAATGCATACTCTGTCCCCGTGCCTGCGGGGCGAACAGGACAAAGGATAAAACCGGGTTTTGCAGGAGTGGTATGCTTCCCATAGTTTCGTCTTTCAGCGCCCATTTCGGGGAGGAGCCGCCCCTGGTCGGCAGCCGGGGCTCGGGTACGATATTTTTCACCAACTGCAACATGGCCTGTATGTTCTGCCAGAACTACGACATCTCTCATTTAGGAAGCGGTGAGGAGGTGACGTTTGAGGAGCTTGCCATGATGATGATCTCCCTTCAGAATCGTGGCTGTCACAACATCAACTTCGTCACACCCACACACATGGTGTATGCAATCGTCAAGGCGCTTCTTGTGGCGATTCCCGCAGGCCTCTGCGTGCCGCTTGTGTACAACTCCGGCGGGTACGATTCGGTCGAAACACTGAGACTCCTTGATGGGGTCTTCGATATATACATGCCGGATTTCAAGTACTGGGACCCCGACACCGCGAAAAATCTGAGCGGTGCTCGCAACTATCCGGAAATCGCGCGAAATGCGCTGCGGGAGATGCACAGGCAGGTGGGCGATCTCAAAATAGACGAAACCGGCCTTGCGTACAGGGGGCTTCTCGCACGCCATCTCGTCCTGCCCGATAACCTTTCAGGCACAAGAAATGTGATCGACTTTTTGTGCACCCTTTCAAGGGACACCTTTGTGAATATCATGGACCAGTACAGGCCGATGTACCGGGCGCGCGAGCACCCGGGTTTGGAACGAAGGGTTACTCTACAGGAGATCGATGAAGCCCTGCAGTATGCGAGAAAATCGGGCCTGACGCGGATGATATGCTGAGTTTTCGAAAAAAAGGTGTGGATTACGTATTGTCTATTTGTACTGTACTGAGTAATTTACCCGAACTGATACGAGGATTAATAGATGATAAGCGACAACAAATATTTTATCGAGCTTCTCACTCCACGGATCGGGAATGACGATGCACTGAAAGAGGGGATGAACAGGTTTGCGAAAAGGTGAAGAACTACGACCCGATACAAAACCTGCACATGTTGCACAGAATATACCAATCGAACAGTATCTATCTTTCGATGCTTGATTTTAAAGATGATTGGAAGAGATGCTACGGCGCATGCAGGATAACAATAAATATTGACTGATAAATAATTACGATACCCCTATTGCGCTCTTCATTGAAAGATGGGGATAATGAAGGATGGGGATGGACAAGCTTCTGAAATCTACATGAACAGTACTGCTCACCCGAATAGCGATGCGATGAGCGGGATGCCGCCTAAAAACGTGCCAATCGTGCTGCCGATATTCGATAGAAAGAAAACGAGGAGCACATGGGTGAACCGGTTTCTGAAAAACCCCTTGAAGCTCGCGATATCCTCCTGCAGGTTTTCAAAATCGACAACGCGCGGTTTTCGAAGCGTCCCTTCCAGAATTCCGGTGAGAATCCCAACGCCGATAACCGGCACGAGCGAGGTGAAAGGAGCGGCCACGAAGGCTAACACAATGGTGAGCGGATGCGCTAACGCGATGAGCGCGCCGATGGCGGAAAGGGAGCCGTTTATAAGAATCCACTTCATGGTGTAATTGAGGGTCACGTCCGACCCCTTTACAATGAAGCCGGCAATAATCGCCCCGATAATGACAACGGGAAGAACCCAGGGAAGGCTCTTGGAAATGAATTTTTTCTGCGGGATGGTATTAAGCGCGGTTACATCGGGTGACGCCTTGCCGTCCTGAAGCATTTTTAGCCTTTTTACTATACCCGGGATGTGACCGGCGCCGACAACGGCAAGTATTTTTTTTCCCTCTGCCTCGAAAATTTTAGCGGCAAGGTATTCATCCCGTTCATCGATGAGCACCTCCTTTATCGAGGGCAGAAACTCCGAAATCTCTTCAAGCATGCCCTGAAGCACATCCTTGTTTTTCAGTTTCTCGATCTCTTCCTCGCTTAACTTTTCCCTGGTGAAAAGAGAACCGAGCATAACGGCGAGCATCTTGTTTTTTCCCCAGAAACCTGTTTTCGCCCATGCCCGCTTCATAGTTATCTGTATTTCCCTGTCTATCAGGGAGAATGGGATACTGAGCTTGTTTGCCGTCTCGATTGCGGCAACCATTTCGGCGCCCGGCTTGATGCCGAGATCGAGTCCAAGCCGCTTCTGGAACGAGGCGAGCACCAGATTCGCGAGGAGCAGGAAGCCCTTTTTTTCCTTCAGGACGCGGGTTATCTTAAGATTTTTCCACCTGTCCCCACCCGCGATTGCCTTATACCTCGATTCATCGATCTCAATACATACCCTGTCCGGGGTTTCTTCGCGTATTGCCTGCTGAACCTCGACAACGCTCTCCCTGGAGATATGCGCAGTGCCGAGAAGGATAAGCTCCCTGTCTCCGAGCATGACGCTCGTTTTGGATTCCGTCATGATTGTATAGCTCCCTGCAGCCTGAAAGGCCTAGTAATGAAGTGCATATGAAACTTACTATTATTCTGTCAGATACGCAACAAAATAGGATTGAGGTTTCACTCTGGAGCGAAAAGCACCTGCATATTTACTTGAAAAGAATATTGCCAAGCAAGATCGATTGACATTATCGGAGACATGGAGGATATTCTTATCAAGAGGTCGGGGGCTTGAACCGCAATTCTTATGACTATAAAGGCGGTGAAGCGAATACTGTTGAGGAGATCGAGGAATGAAAATCACTGTCGCTCAGTTCAATCCGGTCGTCGGGGATGTTGACGGCAACTACCGGAGAATAGAGGAGGGACTGAGCCGTGCCATCGGGGACGGTGCAGATCTTGTCGTTTTTCCAGAGTTGTTTGTAACCGGATACCCTCCCAAGGATCTGCTCGAACACACATGGTTTATGAGAAGGGTGCAGGATACACTGGGGCGAATAGAAAAACTTTCGGGAAGATTTCCCGATATAGGGATCATTGTCGGTGCGCCTGTCGCAGAATCAGGCCAGCATGAAAATGGACTGTACAATGCTGCACTCTTGTTTCATAAGGGCAGAATCGAAGCGGTGCGTCACAAAGCCCTTCTCCCTACATACGATGTGTTTGATGAAACCCGGTACTTCACTGTTGCAGAGCGTATCGAGCCGGTGGCCTTCAAGAGTGAAAAAATCGGTATTTCGATTTGCGAGGATGCGTGGAACGATCCTGCACTGTGGACGGGAACCAGGTACTATTCCTTCGATCCCATGGCGGCGCTCGCCCAAAAAGGTGCAACACTCTTCATCAATATTTCTGCATCCCCATTTACGATCGGCAAAGAGGAAATCAGGTTCCGGCTGATATCGGGACATGCTAAAAAACACGGAATCGCATTTGTCTACGTCAACCAGATCGGCGGCAACGACGAGCTCATATTCGACGGGAGGAGCATTTTCGTCGATAAAAACGGAGCACCTGTTGCTCTTTTTCCATCGTTCACCGAGCACATCGAGACCATCGATACCGAAAAACCGGGCACCGGCATTCGGTATGAACCCCAGGAAAAGATAGAATCCGCTTTCATAGCGCTTCGGCTCGGTCTCGGAGATTATATGCGCAAAACCGGATTCACAAAGGCGGTGGTGGGCCTTTCAGGCGGCATTGATTCCGCCGTCACTACGGCGATTGCGTGTGATGCCCTGGGGCCTGACAATGTACTGGGAATTGCCATGCCTTCCCGTTACTCCTCACAGGCCAGCGTGCTCGATGCAAAAAAGCTGGCTGAAAATCTAAGTATCGATTTCAGGGTTGTGCCTATCGACACTATCTACCAGGGCTATCTCGATACGCTCGAAGAGCATTTCGCGGGGAGGGAGCGTGACGTCACCGAGGAAAACATCCAGGCGCGGATCAGGGGCAACATACTCATGGCTTTTTCGAACAAGTACGGCCACTTTCTGCTTGCAACGGGGAACAAGAGCGAGCTCGCGGTCGGATACTGTACGATGTACGGCGATATGAGCGGCGGGCTTGCCGTTATTTCCGACGTTCCAAAAATTATGGTGTATGAGCTTGCCCGGTACATCAACAGGAAGGGCGAGGTGATTCCAGAGGAGATACTCAGCAAAGCGCCGTCAGCGGAGCTCAAGCCGGACCAGAAAGATCAGGATACATTGCCCCCCTATGAAATCCTCGACAGGATACTCATCGCCTGTATAGAGGACCGGCTTTCGGTAGACGAGATAGTCAAGCAGGGTTTTGACCGTGAAACCGTTGAATGGGTGGTGAAAACGGTGAGGCGAAACGAGTACAAGCGGTATCAGGCCGCGCCGGGCCTCAAGATCACGTCAAAGGCGTTCGGAGTGGGGAGGCGCATGCCGATCGCATCGAGATACTAACCGAGCCATTTATTCACAGCTTCACTCAGCCCGTTG
The DNA here is from genome assembly GCA_964525675.1 of uncultured Spirochaetota bacterium. Classification (GTDB taxonomy): domain Bacteria; phylum Spirochaetota; class B62-G9; order B62-G9; family DRHN01; genus CAYSRJ01. The sequence continues at coordinate 3,778 of CAZGJW010000025.1, read as the reverse complement.
TCTATGGAGGGAAAATTCTTCAGCAATTCATCGGGCGCTGTGCTCACGACAAAACCGGTGCCTGCCCAGGACAAAAGATCCATATCATTGTAGTCGTTACCGATGGTCAACACATCTGCCTTCTCAATACCGTGAAGAACGCACAGGTACTCTGCAGCAGCGGCTTTTGATACTGATTCTGGAAACAGCTCAAGCCAGGTCGACCGGCCGTCCATGGGAGAGGTCGTCCTGATTACCTTAAGACGGTGAAGCTCCCGGGCTAGCATGCTGTATGACGACTGCGGGACACAGCAGGGTTCGACTGCAACAATCTGGCATGCCTCTCTGTTGAACTCGGGATTTTTAATATCACCCATTACGGCAAATTCCCTATAATATTCTATTCTCCGATTAAAGTCAGGATTGCTGCCGTTTATTTGAAAGAAGGTGAATACGTGGTTGTCCGGAATCGGATCGTGAATCATGAAGTCGAGACCTTTTTGCAGAAGAAACCTCGCCGCAGCATCCACCTCCTGTGGTTTCATGCTGTGGCTTTTAAGGAGCCTGCCCGTTTTCCAGTCGATGATACCGGCCCCCGAGGAAAAGATGAGATAGTCGATCGGCAGTGTCCCATCGATTGCGTGGTTTGCGGAGAAGAGGGATCTTCCGGTGGCGATGACGCGGATGATATTTCTGCTTCCAAGCGTTGTAAGGGTCGCACTATCGGTTTGACTGATGGGCATGCCTCCGTGAAGCAGGGTGCCGTCCAGGTCGGTTACAACCATTTTATTTCCGTGTATTTTCATTAACAGATTGTCTCAACACAAAAAAGCGTCTGGAAAATTTTCGCATGAAAATCAACGCCGTTCCGTACAGGTGCACTGGAAAATTATAGGCAAGTGAACTTCCAAACTTTAACAATTAAAATCGGCACTTGCATAATGGTTTTTACCTCTAGAATGTAATTACAAGTAATTGTAACAGTATAGATAGTCAGCTTTGCATGAAATTCTGGTACAAAATGCCAGAATTCTAATGGATAAAACCATAAATACATACCGTATCTCTTTATCATACATCGAGAACAACGGTCGCGTGCCATGTGCCGCCGGTATGCTCGACGTTGAACCTGTGCATGGTAACCGCTTTCACGTCTACAAGCACCTTGTGTTTCGACCTGTCTATCCGTTCGCCCTTCGCATCGGCGGACAGGGAGTACACTGTATCGCTTCGATGGATGGTTATGCGTTCTATACGAAGGAAAATCCCTTCAGCATCCTTGTAGTATATCAGCTCCTGCAGAAAATCAAAGAGGAGCATATCCAGGGCCCTGTTTTTAATCTCGATTTTTTTTGTAATTTTTTTTTCGATCGCAAGGAGATTTTCAACCATTACATGAAAAGTCGCATCCCAGCATGCTAAAAAAAGCTCCTCAACGGTTTTTCCGCGTGCTGTGAATGCGACATCCGAAACCGTAATCGAATCGATGTAGCGGTAGGGCATAAGACACTTTTCCTCTGCAACTTTTTCGCCGTTTTTTGCACAACTGCTGTCTTGTATGTGACTCGCGGATCGAAGGCCAATATATCGATCGTAATGGCCAGAGTGCGTTTATTGAAACCGCGGGAAGAACTCCATTCAGCGGGTTATCCCGCTGCGGTGCCATCTCCCGCCATTTTTTACCCCTTGATATTGCCGATCGGCCGAAACCGCGCGACCGGCCTGCTTATACCAGCGCGCCGGGTTGCCTCGACCACATCATCGATGTTTTTGTATGCGGCGCCTGCTTCCTCGGCAAGCCCCGAGTATGATGCAGTTCGCACATAGATACCGCGCTGTTCCATCTCCTTCTGGATTTTTCTACCATCAAAACTCTTCTTCGCCTTGCGCCTGCTCATAACTCTGCCGCTTCCGTGTGCAGTTGTGTAAAAGGTCTCGCTGCCGCTCTCAACGCCTGCAAGCAGGTAGGAGCCGCTTTCCATGCTGCCGCCGATAATGACCGGCTGGCCGGTATCGCGGTAGCAGGAGGGGAGGCCCTGCATGTTCGGAGCGAGCGCACGGGTTGCGCCTTTCCTGTGAATGAGTATCTCACGCACACGCCCGTCAATTTCGTACTTCTCCAGGCGCGCGGTATTGTGTGTCACATCGTATACCTGCTCTATGCCCAGGTCGTCGGGGCTTCTGTGAAAAATGTGCGAGAAGACCTCCCGGATGCGGTGAAAAATAATCTGTCTGTTCGCGAAGGCCATATTGATCGCGCAGTTCATTGCCGCGTAGTAATCCCTTCCGATTTTTGACGAAAACGGGGCGCTTGCGAGCTCCCGGTCGATGCCCGGTACTGCGCCCTTTTCGACAAAGAGTTTCAGGTAGTCTGTTGCAATCTGGTGGCCGAATCCCCGGCTTCCGCAGTGGAACATGACGACGACCTGGTTCGGCCGGGTGATTCCGAACTCCGCCGCAGTTTCGGGCTCGATTATATCCTCGGAAGAAGCTGTCTGGATTTCGAGATAGTGGTTCCCGGAGCCGAGCGTCCCGACCTGCTTGAAGCCACGCTCCACAGCCCTTTCACTGACCTTTGATGCATCGGCACCCGACGCAGACCCGCCGTCCTCCGTTCGTTCCAGGTCCTCTTTCCTGCCGTATCCGTGTTTAACGCACCATTGCGCGCCCTGTTCGGCAAGCGCGCGGAATTCATCGCGGGTCATTTTTATGTTTCCCGCGCCCCCGACACCTGTGGGGATAGCATGGAAAAGGCTGTTTACAAGCCGTTCTATGTACGGCTTTACCTCATCGAACGTGAGATCTGTTTTTATCAGGCGCATCCCGCAGTTAATATCGAAACCTATACCACCCGGAGAAATCACACCTTTCACCGGGTCGAATGCCGCAGTCCCACCGATTGGAAACCCGTAGCCCCAGTGTCCGTCCGGCATGCAGAGCGCGTAGTTGATGATGCCCGGGAGTGTCGCCACATTACTGATCTGGTCGAACACTCCTTCCTCCATACCCTCGATCAGCGTTTCGGTGGCGTAAATCCTCGCAGGTACTCTCATACCCTTTTTGAAGCTTTTCGGTATCTCCCAGAGTGTTTCGCTTATTTTTTGCAGGTAGTTCGGTATGGCCACAATCATTCCCACACAGTAAAAACACTGAAGTTTTTTTGATGCACCATTTTATAAAACAACTATTTTACAATATTAATAATATACCTGCATTTATCGGCGGTCAACGGCATACGGGTGTGTCACCCGGGAGAAGTTTCCGATTTCACGTTATTAAAAATTAATATGCGGGCTCCAGGGGAATAGGTATGTTATAGAATACAACTGATTTTACCGAAACGGAGCACACAAGATGGCATTTGAATCAGGCAAAACGTTTCACGGTTTTCGGCTGGAACGGGAGAAAAAGATAGGGGAGATCAACTCAACGGGCAGAATATTCGTTCACGAGAAGAGCGGAGCCCGGCTGCTCTCGCTTTCGAATGATGACGACAACAAGGTTTTTTCGATCAGTTTCAGAACGCCACCTGCAGACAGCACCGGTATTCCGCACATCCTGGAGCACTCGGTGTTGTGCGGTTCAAGGAAATATCCGTCGAAAGAACCGTTTGTAGAGCTTGTCAAGGGATCGCTCAATACCTTTTTAAATGCAATGACCTTTCCTGACAAGACTATGTATCCGGTCGCGAGCAGGAACAAGAAGGATTTTTTCAATCTCATGGACGTATATCTCGATGCCGTGTTCCATCCCAACATCTATTCAGTGCCTCAGATATTCATGCAGGAGGGATGGCACT
>CAZGJW010000024.1:0-29576 GCA_964525675.1 uncultured Spirochaetota bacterium | reverse complement strand
CGAGGCTCTTTAAAAAACTTCTGGTTTGTTCAAAATTTTCTATGAGCGCCATCTACATACCCCTCAATTGTGCGCTGTCTCCAGGCTGATTGGCTGCAGGCTTTTTTAAGTAACTTCTCGCGAAGTTACTTTATGATATCTAGTCCCCCAGGAACGTAAACCACTTCTAAGTAACTTCTCGCGAAGTTACTTTATGATATCTAGTCCTGTAAAGGATCGGTCCCCCGGGGGACTTACACCGCTTTAACACTGAATAATAGCATCCAACATAATGGTTTGTGAACCAAATCTTTTAGCCGAGTACAGACAATTCGAAACATCATGGTTTTATCCATAAAAATTCTGGTTTTTATACCAGATTTTTTATGATCAACTGACTTATTATGTTACAATTACCTATTATTACATTCTATAGGTAAAAACCATTAGGCAAGTGTCGATTTGAACCTTTAAATTTGGAAGTTCACTTGCCTATAATTTTTATAGCCGGACCCGGTCCATCTGAATAGATTAATACGGTACGGTTTTAAACTCGCAAAATTATTCTCTAATGAAAGAGTAAGGAGTCTGCAATGGTTTCTGTTACGACAACATGGACATCGGGGATGGCATTTGACTCAGTCGTCGGCAATCACCATATTACACTGGATTCTGCGAAGGAATTCGGCGGCATGAACAAGGGGCCGACTCCCAAACCGCTTCTCCTCACCTCACTCGGCGGATGCACCGGTATGGATGTGGTTTCTCTACTGAAAAAGATGCGTATCGAATTCGAAGGTTTTTCAGTCACGGCAGAAGCCGAAGTGAGTGATGAACACCCGAAATTCTACACACGCATTCATCTGGTGTACGAATTGAAAGGTAAGGACTTTCCACCCGACAAGGTAAAAAAGGCGGTCGACCTTTCGCAGGAGCGCTACTGCGGTGTGAGTGAGATGCTACGGAAAGCGGCTGAGCTTTCCTATGAGATTCGGCTGAACGGTGAACCGATCTAAAAACCGGGGGCGAAGCAAATCAATTCTTTCCGTATATTCCTGAAGGTCTCACAATAAACTCCTTGCTGAAACCGCTTTCCTGATCGGCATCGTCAACTGCGGTGATACTGATAAAGTACACCTGCTCATTCTTCAGACCGGTTAATGTAACTGTATCGGTATTGCCGACAAATACCGGGGCATCGCCCAGATCAGCGTCTCTGCCGAAATATGTTTTTGATGAATCTCCGTAGTAAACCAAATAGCCCCGCACATCGCTTTCCCTGTTCTTCACCCAGCGAAGCCTGACAGCGCCGTTCAGTGGCACGGCTTCGATTAGAGTAGGAGGCGATGGAGGCGGGTCCGATTCGACAAACACTGTGAGCGAATGAAGTGACGGGCTGTACAGACCGCGTGTACCATATAGCTCAGCTTTCCACTGCATGTAACGGCCACTAAAACTGCCGGCGGGAAACTCGCTGTTGTTTTTTACGGGAATCCATTGCGGTATGCGTGCTTCAGGTAATAAAGACGACTCCAGTTCACCGGGTTGGGCGGTAGGCAGAAAATAATCGTTTGAAATCCTGCAAAAAAATCTTACTGCAGTACCGTTTTCTTCAGTGCTATCCCACCTGAACTTGACGAGTTTCGTGCCGCGATAGCCCAGGTCCAGCACGTCGCTTATGAGCTGCCCTTCATTAATAAACTTTCCATTGTATAACTGTGCTGCGCCCCGTGATATACGAAAGTTATCGATAAATCCTAAAAATTGTTTGCCTAAGGTAAGCTCGACTGCCAGGTAGCTGGAAAATCGGCCCTGTAGAAGAGTCCCCCCCTCTTTCCCGGTCTCGGTAAGCCACGTAAGGCTGCTCTCCCTGCTGTCATACAAAAGGGTAAGCAGGCCTGAATTCGCATCGTACTGCAGGGCATGATGGTGCCACTCGTTTACAGGAGTTTTTTCAAGCTCGCCTGCGAGAACATACACTGCCTTTTCGCTACCGGTGGCTTTATTACCACGAATATAAAATACATTTTCAAAGAGCCAGTGCAACCTTCCGTTTTTAAAAAAAGCCTTGAAGCCCGTTGGGTTTCCCCCGGTCTCAACAGTCGGAGCGTACCACTCAACGACGGAACCACCGTTTGTTATAGATGTGGGGTACAGATAAAAATCGATCGTAAAACTCTTCAGGGGGGTATCCGAACGGAAGACGCTCCCTTCACGTGGCATTACTTCAATGATATTGCTGTATCGAAGAAACCCGGCCGCTTTTCTGATGGATTCCTTGTAATTCTGCGAGGGAAATATATCTACTTTGCCAATGGTATAATGCGGGAAACTGTCGTACACGGTGTGCATAGTGCTTCGGTCAAAAGTGAGTAGAAGGTCGGTATTTTCATCCGGCACCGGGCTGTAATCCGCAAGAACTACATCGAGACTCGACAGCTCACCCCTTTTTTCTTCTACATCCTTCATTTCAAAGATGTTTTCCCAGCCCTTTTCAAGCCCTCCCCAACCGAGCTCCTGAACCTCCGCTCTCCCGATGCGTTCGGTCTGCGCATATAAAACCCCGCCGAACAAAAAAAGGATACTGGACATCAATAGAAGATACCGTTTCATTGCCTGTGTACCGACCCCTGTAAAAAACAATGATCTGTAAAAAAATTACAGATGCTGAGGCGTATTCTATCCGATGTTATCCGGACGCGTTGCGTCCGACCTTCTCCCAGACCGCTTCAGTTGCAAAAGCCCCAGCAGTTATATTCGCAACACCTTCTTTTGTATATGATCGAATATAATCATCGTCTCCATTAGTGCAACATCGCTGTTGATAATCGGAACGATCGCAACCTTCGTCTTGTAAACCACATCACCAGCTTTAACCCGGATTTCATCCAGCTCCTGATTTTTCGGTTTCTCATGAATTTCCTGAAGGGCAGTATCGATTTCCTCATTCTCTATCACCTTATTGAGCGGCAATCCAAGTACCGTCTTCTCACCAATATTGAATTGCTTGAGGAAGGGTGAGTTGGTGTAGTTGATCTTGTTCTCTGTATTTATAATTACAAGGCCCCTATCGATACTCTCGGAGAGGAACGCCACCTTCTGCTGGGCGGCACGGAGACGTTCGACCTTGATGCGGTCGAAATCTTTCAGCTGGCTGATAAACCTGTTGAGCCATTTTCCAAGATCGCCGAACTCATCCTGTTCCGGAAAGGTGACATTAAGATTGAACTGCGTGCTCCGGGCATTTGACAGCCGGTCTATTATCCTCTTGTATGCGACAAATCCCCTTCGCCTCGTAACAATAAGTGTAAGAGAGCTTATTACAAAACCGGCTCCAAACACGGCAATGACTATAACGCGAAACACTAATACCGCTGATTGAATAGACGGTTCCTTCCACGCATAACTAACGATAAGTGCGGGACCGCCCACGACAATAGCCAGAGCACCGAACACAAAAAATAGTATTGAAAAAAAACTGTAGGCTCTCATAAAAATAGTATACGACAATCGCATTGTTTATACCTCCAGACTTCTGATACCGCTTCTATTTGACACAACCGCCGGAACTAAACTCCCCTTTCCACCGATCGTTCAACTTCGGAGATCGCACGCTCACTTCCGACCATAACGAGAACATCCTCTTCCTTGATGACATCATCCGGGCTGGGGAAATCAATATATTTTTCAACGAATACATTTTCTCCCTGCTCGGTAACCTGCGGTATTTTCTTTTTAATACCCACGATATTGACGCCGTATCTGGACCTGAGATTGAGGTCACGGATCGTCTTACCGATAAAAGCTTCGCTTACAATGACCTCAGCAATTGTATGGTCTTCGGATATGTCGAGATGGTGAAGAATGTGCGTCGAACTCAACCGCCGTGCGAGGCGCAGCCCCATTTCCTCCTCCGGCGATATTATTTCATCGACGCCAAGAAGCGAGAGTATCTGCCGGTGATGTGTTGAATTAGCGCGGGCTACGATTTTCGGAACTTCGAACTTTTTTAAAAGCAGAGCCGTTAGAATACTCGACTCCATGTTTTCGCCTATGCATACTATAGCGCAATCGACCCTTCCAATATCGATCGCGCGAAGCGCTTCCTCTTTAGTGCTGTCGAGGATAGCAGCCTCCGTTACAACATTTTTAATTAATTCGATATTTTTTTCACTGTCGTCGATTGCAATAACCTCCATACCTTCCTTCATGAGATTTCTTGCAACAGAAACGCCGAATACCCCCAGTCCGAAAACCGCAAACTGCCTCATACACCCCTCCTCTCTTATCCGACCATAACCCGTTCTTCCGGAAATGTCACGAGTTTTGTTCTCTGGAGATTCCTGATGGCCAGAACCATCGTAAGCGGCCCTATTCTGCCGACAAACATCAGGAGCATAATTACGATTTTACCGAAATCACTCAAATGCGGAGTGATCCCTGTCGACAAACCGACCGTTCCGAATGCGGAGATTGCTTCAAAATATATCTGAATGAAGGTGAATTTCTCTGATAAACCGAGAAGCAGTGTCCCAAAAATAACGAGTGCAATGGCCGCTACGAGTATCGCAAAGGCCCTGTTCACCACCTGAAACGGAATACGGCGCCTGAATATTGTATTGAATCTCTGGTCCGTAAGAATCGTGATAATCGAAAGTATCAAAATAAATAAGGTGGTTGTTTTAATTCCCCCTCCGGTAGAACCCGGCGAGGCGCCGATAAACATCAGGATGCTCATCATAAACAGCGTTATCGGTCTGAGTCCCGCAATATTGACGGTATTGAAGCCTGCTGTCCGTGCTGTTACAGATTGGAACAGAGAAGCAAAAAATTTTTCATGCGGACGCATCCCTGATAAAATATGATCATGTTCAAAAAGGAAAAAATTAACCGCACCGAAGAGCAGGAGTGAAATCGTTGTGATAAGTACGATTCTTGTTTGAACGGTGAGCCGTTCTCTCTCTCCCCCTACAATCCTTCTCCCCAGATTCCGCAAAACAGTGAATCCGAGTCCACCGGAAACAATGAGACTGATCAGCACGATATTCGGCCAAACCTGTGAACCGGCTCTTATAAAACTGTCGCTGTACAGCGAAAACCCTGCATTGCAGAAGGCTGAAACAGAATGAAATACCGCATGGAACAAAGATTCCGCACTGCCCGGTATTTGACGTATGAAGTACGGAAGAAACATCAGCACACCGACGAACTCCAGAATAAAGGTAGTAACGACAATAGCCCTGATAATACTGTAGAGATTTTTCAAATCTCCCTGATCGAGGAGCGATGCAGTGGAAAACCTGCCGTACAGGCTCATCTGACTCCCAAGCGAAACCTGAATAAAAGCAGCTATTGTCATTATACCAAGCCCCCCCGCCTGAATAAGCATAATAAGAAAAATCTGGCCTATTCGGGAGAAAGCAGTACCGGTATTCACCACGATAAGTCCGGTTACGCACACTGCCGAAGTCGATGTAAACAGGGCATCGATATACCTCAATTCGGTTCCCTGCGCCCGTGAATAGGGAAGATACAGCAAAAACGAGCCGAAGAGAATGATTGTAGCAAAACTCACAATAATGAGCTGTGCCGGGCTCACCCTGAACGAGCTGAATATTTGACGCAGGCGTTCCACCTGTATGAGAAACTTTGCGAAGATGATCACTTCTACCAGCGAAAGAAACCCGCGAGAATAGAGAAAAATGAACCGATCCACCACAGGAACTCCCCTGAATTTGCTGTAACTGAATATAAGAATAGCCGCAATAATGTAGTGGCGCCAGTATCGCACAATATACGCACGCGGATTTGGATCGAGAAGGAAGTGCACAAGGAGCTCGAGCAGAATAATAGCGATCAGTAAAATACCCACCGTATAATCAATGGACCTGTAGGGGAAGCTGAGCTCAAAGAGCACCCAGATAAAAATATCGAGCTCAATAAAGAGTGTGAGAAGATCGAAATAATTGGATAATTTTTCTCTGATATTATACTTCATAGGTTACGGCTTCTTTGGATGCAGTTGTTAATATAAGACATGATTCTTTTTCGACAACGATGTCGTCCTCTATTCGCACGCCTCCGAGTCCGGGAAGATATATACCGGGCTCGACGGTCAGCACCATGTTCTCTACGAAGGATTTTTCAAAATCTTCCTGGGGGTAACTGTTCTCATGCACCTCGAGCCCGATACTGTGGCCGAGACTGTGAATAAACCTTCCCCTGAAACTATCGTGACTGTCGATAAACCTGCAAACCGCCTTTTCAACTTTTTCAACCTGTACACCGTTACCGATCATACCAAGCGCGATTTCCTGGGCCTTCAAAACCGTGTTGTACAGCTTCAGTACATCCTCACCCGGCTTGCCTGTAAGATACGTCCTGCTGATGTCCGACACATAACCGCTGTACGTAGCGCCGAAATCGATGAGAATGATATCACCTTCTTTGAGCGGGACGTTCGCACCGCTGTAATGCGGTTTGCTTGCATTTGTGCCGAATGCAACGATGGTCTGAAACGCAGCAGCCTGTGCACCCCTCCTCCGTACCTGATAATCGATCTCACCGCTCAGATCGAGTTCCGTAACTCCCCGCTTGAGGTAGTTTGGAAAATCGTCCGCTACGGAACTCGCAATATCACACGCCTTCTGTATCTTTTCGATCTCATCCCGGGATTTTATCATCCTGGCGTTTTTAAATGCATTGCCAATATCTACGAGGTACATATCACCCAGAAGCTCTTTCAGATGAAGATACAACGAATGGGAGGTGGAGTCGAATGATATCCCGATAGTTTTGTAGTTTGATAGAGCGGATTTAAGTTTATCATCCCGTTCCTGTTTATCTTTGTACATCACAATTTCAGCATCTTCTTCCAGACTTTTCAATATCTCTTCTTCGAGTGCGGTGGCAAAGACATACATTTTCCCGTTTTGCACGAACAGAAGCCCGCAGTTTTCAAAAACTCCGTTATCGAGACCGGTCATATACAGGAAATTTTTATCCAGGCTGTCGCGGTTGTAGATAAGCACGGCTTCAACCGTTCGAGATGATTGTATATTCTTAAATACGTTCTCGATTCTCTTCAGTATTATCTGACCTGACAAATTAATCCTTTCTAAAATCGATCTGAGTTCAATACAACTAATTGTAAACCTTTTTGGATTACTACATAATATTGATAATGGATAGTTCGGTAAAGATTTATACGCCGGTATGTTTTTATATACCGATTTTTTTCCAATGAATCATTGAAAGCGGAAATAGAGCGTTCACCTTCCTATTATCGTACAATCAGTATTTCTATATTCGGTAAATTTCGCTTAAATAAGACACTTTCGGTGGTTCGACAAAACAACATTTTTTTACCTTCCTTCTTAATAAATAAGATTATATTATTTTATTTTATTATAAAATACGCATTACTATTCAATTAATTTAAAGCGGTGTATGTCCTTGTCGTGACAGAATATCAACAAGTAACTGTGGTTGAATTTATGGTTTTATCCATTAGAATTCTGGCCTAGCGAAGCGATGTCTTTTCCTTTTGTACCAGAATTTCGAATACAAATGACTATATTATACTACATTGCCGTAATATTACATACTTTAGGTAAAAACCATTAGGTAAGTGATAATTTTCAACTTCTAAGATTGACAAGTTTACTTACCTATTTTTAAAGAAAATTCATGAAGACATTCACACTGGTCCTTTTTTTAACAGTTTTTATATTTTTATTTCCTTCGCAGCTTTTTCCCCAGATAATCGATGGCACTGTTTCCGAAAATGAATACCCCAATTCCCTGACATTTGACGAGGGCTTGTATACATTCGTGGATTGTCAAGGGAGATACTGTATATTTTGCGCTTTCCGCTGAAACAACCGGCTGGGTTGCAATCGGTATTGATCCGGTTACGATCATGGAAAATGCCGACATGATTTTCGGATGGGTAGACGACACAGGAAACACATATACGGTTGATGCGTATGCCACAGGACCATACGGGCCACATCCTCCGGATGAGGAACTTGGCGGTACGAACGATATACTCGAGTCCACAGGGACTGAACAGAATGGCATCACGACAATTGAATTTTCACGTCGTATAGATACCGGTGATGCATATGACAAACTGACTATTTCGTTTATTATGATGATATGGGCCATGCTTATAGCCAGGTACCTGAAAAAAAGACGATGGTGGCTGAAAGCACACAGAACGCTGGAAATATGGGGTGTAAGCCTTGGTATTATTGCCGCAGAGTATATGTTGTTTTCAACATCGGTAAATCATTTTCGAATTATACATTCCTATTTCGGCGTTGCTGCCGTTATTGCCCTCATCTGTACACCGGTAATCAGTCAATTAATATTTAAAGGGAAAAAAGAGCATAAACCTTTCTTCAGGAAATTCCACAGATGGCTGGGAAGAAGTGCACTCCTTTTAACCTTCATTTCAATTGTTTTGGGGCTATTCCAGATTAACATACTGTAACTGCGAGAAAACAACTGTCTAAAACTGTGTGAAGTACCCTATGGTCAGATGCCGTACAAGCCTGTCTATTGAGTGTGAATACTTGAATTCCAGGTCAATGGAGACAAGATCCACAATGTTGAAGTTCACACCGAAGTTATACCAGACTTCGTCCCATCTGCCCTGTGCAATGCGGATCTCTTCAATTTCACCCTTAAAAGAGAATTGCGGGCTCAGCTCGATATCGGTCCCGACGAAAACGGTGAGGTTTTCCGGTTTCGAGTAGCTGAAGGGAACAATGGGATAGCGCAATCCGTACGACAGGTTCTGCTCGTTTCTGAACAGATAGTAAGTATTTGAAGCAACGATATATGCACCGTTCACGCTTGCACCGTCGACTTTGCTCAGCTCTCCTCTCATAAAATAGGAATAACCGACGGCAATTGCCGGAAGCGTCATCGATCCGTCGGTAATAAGAAATCGGGCAATAACTCCGGGCTGGCTCAGATCCACCGCATCACTCCCTATAAAGCGCCCCATATCAAAATAGATGCCGAGGAACACGAAATCGGACACACCGAGGACAGCGCTTGTAAAAATTCCCCCTCCGTCATATACGGAGAATCCAAAGTTCATATCACCTCTGTATGGCGTATACGCTTTTGGAACATCTATTATATTTAAATCAAATGAGCCTGCTTCAAGAACAAAAGGGGTAGCTGTTAACAGCGCCACGGCAAACAGTACAATTACGGTTTTCTTCCCGAACATGGTAGGCCTCTGTAACTTTTTTTATAGTATCGGTTGAAAAAAAATCTACTTAATAGGACTACAAAAGTTACAGAGGTAATGTATTACAGAATAATCACTGTGATGAACGAATATAAAAAAGCCCGGAAACGGCTTGCCACTGGGTGATTGTCCGGGCGGACGGCAGCAGGCGGAATAATAATGACGCCTGTGTGTGACTCTGCTAACTCACATCCTTCACATCCCACCAGCGGCATTATAGCGTTATTTCGACACTTGTTCTTTTTTTATGTCTCGTGGTGAAATCATCGACCGTTCCATAGGCAAGAATTACTGTGTATGTCTTCCCCTCAACAAGGGTCCGGTCAAGTGGGTCGCCCGAATCAAGCGGCAGAGCGAAAGAAAACTCGGTTTTTTTCCCGGATTCGCTCCCACTCCTGATAACAACATCATTACTCCCGCCCTGCGATTCATCCGCATCATGAGAGGTATACCAGGAGCCGAAATCATCACGTACAACAGGCGTCCCATCTTTGACAAACCCGATAATAATATTTGCGTCCTTCATGAGGCTGGTTGGATCAAAACCGACAGCCACCCATCCATCTGTCGGGGCACTGAGCACAACCTCGAGAAAAGAACCCGATATTTTCCATTGCAGCGTTATTCCTTCTGCAGTGATTTCATTGTACCCCTGCCTGTTGATTGATTGTTTTATGGTTTTGGACTGTGCGAGATTGAAAAACAGAAATACAGATACGACCATAAGAATCAGTGCCTGCAAGATGCCTCTTGTCCTCTTCATAATCTCCTCCGTTACCAGGGAGGATACCACATAATTTCACGCATTACCAATAAATTTGTATTTCCCCCAAACCTGTGCTATACTTTATGGTAAGGAGGCGAGAATGAAACTATGCGTTATGGAGATATGGCAGAAACTTGAGGAAATCAACAGAGAGAAACCCATACCAGATTTTGATACAATCATTGAGAATCTGCTGTTTATCGCTGATACGTATCCGGATCTTGATTACGATACGCCAAAAGAACTAGATTTCTGGTACAACAAGATTGTTGATTTGAAACACTACCTCACATTCCTCACTGCTGCATAATAGTTTTCCTTTTCTTCCGTTATCGTTGACTAAACACGCTCTTATATTATACTGTATCATTCTCCGGTAAAAAGTGAGACATATGCGCTTTCCCTGATATACTGTTAATACCGCCTCTCCCTCTCCCGATATTGTATATAAGTGGATGCATCCTTGTGAGCGAGTTGCACATTTATCAAAAAATATCTTGACAAATGAACAACTTATTCATAATAATTTAATTTTATTTGAGGCAGCTTTAGACAAAACAATGGCAGTTGAAATTACCCGGATACCATCAACAATTCATCCTGATTCAAAGCGTGTCATTGCCCGCTTCTTCATGCCCGGTACAAATGACAGGGTAAAGACCATCATCAAGAAGATCGTCGATCTTTCTGACGAGGCCGCGGACAGTATTCTGAACGATGTCTTGAGAAGCTTTGCGAAACGGCACAGGAACATAAGTAAAATATTCGAATTACATTTCTCCCACGTTCAACATTACCTCGATTCCATTGATGTCGACAAAAAATCATTAAGTCAGAACAAGAAGCTTCTCATCGGTTCCTACTTCACAATGGAGTACTCCATAGAAGCTGCGGCATTCTTTAATCCTTCGATTGTAGAAGACCCCTATCAGAACGGGCTTCAAAATGGAGATAAACGGGTTATAGTCAGCTTCCGTGCAACCGGAGAAGGGCATATTTCGTCAATTGTATTCAGGAATGCAGTCATCGACAGGAAAAACAACATTGAGTTTCTGCCGTCAGGCCCTTATGTGGATGTGCCTGAAGCGGTGAAGAGACACGTCTACGATAAAAAAACCTTTTTGCAAAAGCTCGATGAAATGAACATTCATAAAGATGTTGTCGGCATAGTTCTGGATAGGCTGAAAGATAAGTTTATATACGGTGAGCTGCAGGCCAGCCTGGAGGAGACAAAAAAGAGCGTCGAACTCACACCGTCCAAAGAAAAGGTACTGAACGCGATCAACTGGCTGGCAAGCTCGCACTATGAGATAACCTTTTCCCTCGATACGGCTATTTCCGAGCGGGTGATTTTTCCCGTTTCCTACTCGGAAAGCAACGGAATCGAAGACGCCCGGTTTGTGAAGTTTATCGATGATGACGGCAGTATCACATACTATGCGACATACACTGCATACAACGGGTTCACCATTCTCCCCAAGCTCATGGAGACGAATGATTTCTATCATTTCAAGATAATGCCGCTTCACGGTTCATACGCGCAGAACAAAGACCTTGCTCTCTTTCCCAGGAAAATAAACGGAAAATATACAATGATTTCACGATGTGACGGCTACAGCATGTACGTAATGCTTTCCGACAATATCAATCTCTGGCAGAGTGCCGAATTGATACGCGGACCCGAGCTGCCGGAGGAGTTTATCAAAATAGGTGTTGCAAGCCCCCCAATCGAGACGGAAAAGGGATGGCTCGTCATCACCCATGGAGTCGGCCCGATGCGTACCTACACGTTAGGCGCTATGCTCCTCGACCTCGAGAATCCCTCTCACGTCATTGCGTGCCTGCCCGAACCTCTTTTAACGCCCAATGAACAGGAGCGTGAAGGCTATGTTCCGAACGTCGTGTACTCATGCGGTTCCATCATTCACAACGATGAGCTCATCATAGCATACGGTATGTCGGACCATGCCTCCTCGTTTGCGAAGATTCCGGTTGATGAGCTGATCGGCGCGATGAAACGAACCTAAGGTACAGAGATAATTAACTCGTCGTTGCAAACATGACCCGGGCTATCATTACACTGTCAGGTTTTCAAAGAAACGTAGTAGTAGAGGTTTTTGGGATTGTCCGGGTCAAATCCCTCTTCAAGCGACCGGTAATAGGCCATAATCTGCAAAACAGGCATGTAGAGGATGTTACGTATGCCGTCTCCAAGACCGGTATTCAGCTCAAGCATGTAGTCGGCATATTCGTCAAATTCTCCGGAAGATCTATCACATATCACGAAAATCTTTCCGCCGATGGCTTTCATGTTTTTTGAAAGCTCGATATCATATTTCCTGCCTGCATCAGGAACCAGTACCGTCACCAGCATATGCTCGTCCACGTTCGACATGGGGCCGTGCTGAAAATCGAGAGATACATAGGAATCAGATGGAAGAAGGACCATCTCTTTCACCTTCAGCTGTGCCTCTCGCGCAAGCCCGTAGTAGCTCCCGTTCCCGAGGAATGCGAACTTCATGACATTCAGGTCGTTACCGATTCTTTTGCCGATGTCATGAAACTGGTCCATCTTCTGCCGGGCGAGTGCTGGAAGCTTTTTCAGCTCCCGGCACAGGGCATCCTTTTCTTCGCAGATTCCCGCAAGATAGTTACCGGCAAGCACCATTGATGTGAGGGAGCGTGTGGTCGTAACGCTTTTTTCAAAAGCCTCCTCCAGGACAATCGCACGGTGGGCGTTAACGGCCATTTTGCTTTCTGAAAAACACACAACGGCAATCGTTGTTGCCCCCATTTTCCTTGCCTTTTCAAGAGCCATAATACTCTCTGTTGTATTGCCGGATCGCGAATAGCCGATTACAAGGGTTTTTTTCTTGCCGTTTATAAACGAGTCAGGGTTTGTCATCAGGTCGGATGCATGTACCGCACGGCAGGTTTTCCCTGTATGTTTCTGAAAAAAGGGGGCAACCGCATAGGAAACGTTGAACGCAGAACCGCACCCGGTGAAGATAACCTCATCCTTCCCGGCGCAGGCTTCCCGTAATTCCGCAGCCTGCCTGTCCAGTCTTTTAAACACCACTTCCCAGGAGTCCGCCTGTGTTTGTATCTCGGAAAAGGTGTGTATCCCCCGTTTTTTCTCTGTTTGTGCCATGTGCCCTCCCTTTTCTCCATAGTACGTCTTATAAAATTGAATATACTTACCACGCCAGCTCAGATCCCTTTCATCCTCCGAATGGGCAGTCCTACGGTCGAAACTGCAGCGGCCCCATACCTGTTGCCGAGCCGAACAGAATCGAAAATCGGCATCCCCCTGCTCATGCCGAATAAAAAGCCCGCATCAAAACTGTCCCCCGCGCATGTCGTATCGACGACATCAGCTGGGAGCGCAGGATAGTGCGAGATCTTGCCCCTGCAGCGCATAAAAGCACCGTCAGCGCCAGCCTTTACGATAACAGCCTGTATTTTATCCGAAAAAGAATCAAGCGCATCTTTCACATTGCTTTTTTTCGTTATATTCAACAGTTCTTCCCTGTTCGGCAAAAAAAAGTCGATATCCGGGAAAAAGTCTTCCATATCACTTATGTTCCATTTCCCCGTAACATCACCCCCGGGGTCGAGGGAGGTGGTCACTCCAATCTCTCTTGCCCGTTTCAGGAGAGCACCGAAATACGGTCGTAGCCCCGTCTGCAGAAAGACGGATGCAAGGTGCAGGTGGCAGTTTTTAGAAAAAGCCGGCTCCTTCAGGTCATCCAGGCCGGTTGATGAAATCGTCCCTGGAAAGGTAATGAACATTCTATCATTTGGATAGGTGAGCGAAACAGTCGCGCCCGTAGCATCAGTATCGGAAAAGACAACTGTATCGGTTATGACCCCGTACTCCTCGAGGCTTTTTACCACGAACTCCCCTGCAAAATCCCTCCCCACCCGGCTGTAGAATTGGACGGGACAACCATTCAATGCAAGCAGTATCGCCACGTTCGCAGCAGACCCGCCTGGTTTCATAACGCAATTCCCCGAACCGATCTCCTTTCCGAATGCCGGCTGCCCATCAATGTGCGAGAATATGATATCCAGGTTCAGGTCACCGATAACGATAACGGTCTTCATTGGTCTGAAGGTCATTGGGCTGAGTTCACACAATTACATCTCGAAATAATTTTGTTGTAAGAAATACAAGATTATATCATCAGGACGCTTGAATCTCCCAGCTGAAGACAGACTCGGCTTACTCAGTACCGGTGCCGGGTATAATATCGTTCCTCCGTCTTGTATAGCGTTTTATAAATCGAAAAGGGTATGGGAGGACAAGTGAGCTTGCACTTTCCAGAGCCTGCAAATCCTCGAGGTCCAGGTCCCAGCCTGTGCTCCCCAGATTCTCTTCAAGCTGTTCCATGGTCCTCGCCCCGATAATGGGGCAGGTCACCCCCGGTCTGTTCATCAACCAGTTCAGGGCCACCTGTGCAGGGGTTCGGCTGTGTTTTTCCGCGATACTCCAGAGAGTGTCAACAATCCGCCAGGTGCTTTCGGACTCCCGCTGCTCTGGTTGATCGTCCCACCGGTCCTTTCTGCCGACCCTGCTGTCAGGGGGCGGCCTCTGCCCCCTGACATACTTGCCGCTCAGCCATCCGCCTGCAAGGGGAGACCATGGCAGCACTCCCAGCCCCTCTTCCAGGCATAGAGGTATCAGCTCCCACTCCGTCTCCCGTACTAAAAGACTGTACTCCGGTTGCAAAGTCAGCAGAGGCTCCATACCCGACATCCGCTGCAGCATCAGAGCCCTGACCAGTTGCGAAGCGGTAAAATTGGAAGCGCCCAGATACCGGACTCTCCCCTGCTGCACCAGCAAGTCGAGAGCGGACAGGGTCTCTTCAAGTGGGGTAGACTGATCAAAGCAATGCATCTGGTAGAGGTCAACATAATCCGTCTGCATCCGATGCAGACTTCGGTCTATCTGCTCCAGTATGTGTTTCCTGGTCAACCCGGTGTCGTTTGGTCCCTCACCGGTTGGAAAGAACACCTTGGTCGTGACCACCAGGTTGTCACGCCTCCCCCTCTTCCGCAGCCAGGTTCCCAGAATGCGCTCTGCTTCGCCCTCGTTGTAGATGTTGGCAGAGTCTATCATGGTACCGCCCAGATCAACGAACCAATCCAGCATCCGGTGCGCGTCCTGTTCGCTGGTTACCCAGCCGAAGGTCTGGGAGCCAAGAGCAAGACATGAGACCTTCACGCCACTTCGTCCCAGAAAACGGTATTCCATCTATATGCCTCCCCTGAATATCTGTTATCTTTATACAAACCCGTTCACCCATATTACAGGTTGTGCATCGAAAAGCATACGAGCCTTACGAAATTTTGTCAACAGCTTTGAACAGCTTTGAAGGACATATTGGCGCGAACGTGTATACCCGTAGATTCCCACTAATGATACAGAATAGCCGCGCAGTATATCGTCACACTTACAGTCACGATACTCAACAGCGTTGAGATGAACACCGCCTGCGTGGCAAACTGCGGTTCGTTGTCGAACTCGGTAGCGAGAAGTGCCGTATTCACGGCAGAGGGCATACTCGAAGAGATGATAAGGGTCTTTGCGGTTGCTGCATCGAAACGAAAAAGTGCAATCAATGCAAGCGCAATAAGTGGACCGATGAAAAGCCTGCAGAAAGAGGATAGAATGGGGTCGAGCAGTCCCGAGGTGAAACGGATGCGCGCAAGCTGAGCCCCTAACATTATCAGTGCGACAGGAATGAGCGCGTCGCCTATACTGTCGATGGACACCCACAGGGGCTTCCATACGGGAACATGGAACCCACGCAGAACAAAGGCAATGACAACGGCATACAGCATGGGAAAGCGCAGTGTCCGTCGAGCCGATTCTCTGAAGGTGTGTTTTCCCTTTGCAATGAGAAATATCCCGAGCGTGAAGTTTACAATATTCTGTGTGGTAAGGACCATTATCTGTATGGAACTCGTCATGGAGTTTTTTCCGAACACGAGCTCGATAACCGGAAGCCCGTAGTTTCCGCTGTTGTAAAACATGAGCGAGAGTGCAAACGCAACACGCATCGACGCTGAAAAGCGCCGCATGAAAGAAAAGGGAAACGAGAGAAGGCCCATGAACAGAATTATGGACCCCGAAAAAATGATAACCTTTGAAAACTCCTTCTGATCCGCGAGTCCCAAAAACCGATACGGGTTTCGGGATATAATGCCACTTGACAGCGGTATTATTCGGACGCGAAGCGTACGAACAACCAGAGCTATTCTACCATCACGGGAAAAGACCGTAAAGAAGAAGTGAATGAAGTTTAAGCACCCGTTGTTTGAAGCCATCGAAACGAAGATGAAGAAAAAAAAGCTGTACCGCCCCCGGTTTTTACCGGTGAGCAGTACAGCTCTCGTGGAATGGAGGGGAACGCCATCCACACAGTGGGCTAGAACTGGTCCGTCAGTTTTGCCTCCATGAAGAACATCTCTTCCGGTTTTGGCCGCAGTAAGGAACCTCCCCCGCAGTATGGGGGCTTTCCCCGCAATACTGGGAAAGGCACCGAACACGTACCGCTTTACTTCAACGGTACGGTGATGTAGCCTACACTCCCGCTTCTCACATCCCTCACGAGGAGCATGGCACCTCCCTCTTTCGCCGCCTGGGAAATAACCGACTGGAATGTCTTCGGATCGTCCACAGGTGTATTGTTGACTCTGAATATAACGTCACCCTTGTCAAGGCCGACTTTTTCCGCAGGGCTACCGGGAACAATATCGGTAATAATAACACCCTGCGGCTTTGCAAGGCCGATTTTGCCTGCGGTTTCACGGGTGACCTTTTCAACTGTAACACCAAGTGTTTTGTTACCCACCTGGGCCTTCACTTCTTTTTGCTCCTTCTCGAGATCGCCAATCTTGATAGTCATCTCCATCTCTTTTTTGTCCCGTAAGACCCCGACCTTCACCGTTGTACCGGGAGCGGTTGCCGCCACCAGGTTTCGAAGCTGAACAACACTTTCGGTCTTTTTTCCGTCAAAGCGGATAACTATGTCACCCTGTTCGATACCGGCTTTGTCTGCAGGACCCTCTGGAAGAACGTTGGCAACTATTACACCCTTTGTTCCCTTTTCGAGTTTGAGGCTCTTGGCCATTTCCGGGGTGATGTCCTGGATATTGACTCCCATGTAACCGCGGACAACCTTCCCGTGCTCAATGAGAGACCGAGAGATTTCCTTCGCCATATTCGATGGTACGGCAAATCCCATCCCCTCGGAGCCCCGTGACGCAGAAACGATGAGAGAGTTTATTCCGATTACCTCTCCCTCGAGGTTGATGAGCGGCCCGCCGCTGTTCCCCGGGTTGATCGATGCGTCGGTCTGAATGAAATCCTCATAACCTGTCGGACCGAGTGCACCTATGCCGCTTCTGTGCTTCGCGCTGATAATTCCGGCGGTGACGGTCCAGTCGAATCCCCTCGGTGAGCCTATGGCAATCACCCACTGGCCGACCTTCGCCGCATCCGAATCACCCAGTTGTGCGTACTTCATATTGGGAGTCGGCTCAATCTTTACAACAGCAAGGTCTGTGCTCGGGTCCTTTCCGATAAGCTTGGCCTGCCGGTTTGTCCCGTCGTAGAGCTCCACATCTATGGTGTCGGCATGCTCAACAACATGGTTGTTGGTAATGATGTACCCATCTTTGCTGATAATGACGCCGCTTCCAAGAGCTCTGATCGGCACCTCCTGCTGCTGTTGCTGCGGGGGGCCAAAAAAGTATCTGAAAAACGGATCGGTGCCGAACGGGTTGAAGCCCGGTGCCTGCTGTGCCATTTTCCCCGTGATATCGATGTGCACCACCGCAGGCATCATTTCCTGGGCGACCTGACTTATGGCGCCAGCGAATCCCCCATCGTCCTTTATCACAATGGTTTTGGTTGGGGCTGGCGCGGCCTCCGTTTCCTTACTCCTGTTTGACAGTGCACCCATCGCAGTGAAAAGGAATAAAACAGCTATAGCCGCTGCTGCGATCACGAAATACATGGTTCTTCTCTTTTTCACGTGTTTTCCTCCTCATGTGAATTGGCGATTCTTTCGCCGTGATTTTTCCTAAACTGCATTAAATTAATTCAAGCGTGACCATCGCACCTCATATTTGCTTAATACCTGCTTGAATTAAATCTAAGAAGAATATAAAGTGTGTGACTTACCATAACCTTTCATAAACATTACAGTTTTGAAAGGTTAAACAACGAGGTGGGAAGATTAAAAAAATAGTAAACTACCACCTGCAAAGCAGGTGGGTTTCTACGATTAACTAACAGCGGCATGGAGAAAAACAGTATCGTTCGAGTTGTTGATTGACAGTTATCGCGGCGTTATATTAGGTGTCGTGATGCGGAATTAGAAGAAAAGTTAATATATTGATTTAAATATGAATAAATATAACTTTTAAATAATAGGCAAGTGAACTTCCAAACTTTAACGATTCAAACCGACACTTGCCTAATGGTTTTTACCTAAAGTATGTAATATTACGGCAATGTAGTATAATATAGTCATTTGTATTCGAAATTCTGGTACAAAAGGAAAAGACATCGCTTCGCTAGGCCAGAATTCTAATGGATAAAACCATAATTGATATAAACACTCTGACATAAATAGTAAAAATTCAAAATAAAGTTATTCAAGAAAATAATCATGCGTTTAAAATTACCGTAAACTACATTCTCGATCGGAGGAGATATATGGAGTTTGATCATGTCGGCATGAAAACGACTGAAAAAAAAGAGGGGGAGAGCTGGGTGGAGGCGTCCCGGTGCTGGGTAACAAGTCCAAAGGAGCATCCATTCCACGTTGAATGGCTCCGTTATGAGCCCGACAGCAGTGTGCCTGATGCAATCAAGAAAAGGGCACACATCGCGTTCAGGGTCGATAGTATCGAAGAGGCGTCAAAGGGACTTAAGGTGCTGATCGAGCCGTGGGTCGTGGGAGAGTTTGTGCGGGTCGGATTCTTCGAATATAAGGACGGTACGGTCGTTGAATTTATGGAGTATCTCAAGGGAAAGGATGCGTGGTTCCCGGAAGAGGAATGATACCGCGATATAAAGAGCTCTGTGGATCATGGAAGGAAATTTTAATACTGTAAGATGTGCAGCCTATTGCCATTGCCGGTTTTCCCTGGCCGATCCGGGAAGCTGATCTGATGGCGAACAACGAATACCTCGCTGAAATGGCAAAAGCCGGTAAGCTCTCACCATTTATGTGCGTGATGCCTGACTGGGACAGTGAAGACATTGAAAAAACCCTATCGCCTTTGACAACATTCCCCCCGAGAATATATTGTTCGGGCCGGACATGCCTATAACACTGTGGCATGGAACGAAGGAATGGACCGAAACCGAATACACCAATATTTGCCGGGAGGATTTTTCATGGAAGCCCCGTCACATGCCGGCGGATATAGAATCAAAATACGTTATTTTTCTTTATGAGGAAGTACGCGCAATTCTCGACGCCCTCGAACGTCACTATCCCGGAGGAAAAGAGAAAGAACTCATCTTTTTTCGAAATGCCGAGAGGATACTCGGGTTGTAGGGCACTTTTTTTTGCGTGCAAAATGAAACATCTCACCTATTACAACCTCCTCGAGGCTCTCAAAGCAAAGGGGTGCCCTATCTGTACCCTGCTTCGTAAAAATGTTCGAAAATATATGGTTTCTTTCCTGTACGAAAGCGTAAATGATCCGGGAGTACGGAAAAAACTCAGGGAGACAAACGGTTTCTGCAGCAGGCATGCCTGGCAGCTGAAAGAGATCGGAGACGGGCTCGGACTGAGCATCATTTATGAAGATCTGCTGGGAGGCATGGTAATGAGTATCGAAAATATGATCAAATCCGCCAGGAACATAAAAGATATTAAAAGCGATCCTTTTGTCAGCGGGATAAAAAGCTACACACAGAATATCAAGAAATCATGTCCTGTTTGCCGCCTGGAAAAAAAGATTATTGAACGCAATATCGTTACCTTTATTGGAAGTATCGGAGACAGCGAATTCAACAAACTCTATGAGCAATCGTCAGGACTGTGCCTGGTTCATCTCATTGATTTAATAGCACATTTAAAAAACGACGACTCCCAGGTACGGGAACTCCTTTATTCTGAGCTTAAGAAGATGCGGGAGCTGATTGGTGAATTGAAGGAATTTCAGCGAAAACATGATTACCGTTTTTCCTCGGAAGGGTTCGGTCACGAGCGGGACTCCTGGATCAGAGTCATCGAAAAGATGGTGGGAAAGGAAGGAAACGGCGGCCTATGATAATTGCGGTGTGGCCGGTTATCGATTTGATGGCTTAAAAAAACATTTTAATAATCCTGCTGATCAGGTTCCTCATGCGGAAGCTGTTCGAGTAATAACTGTGCCAACTGCGGTTCATAACCCGGCGCGTACCCCCTTTTCACTTATGGACACTACCCCAAAACCTGTTTCATACCGCCATAACACAAATGTCGGACCCTGAACGGGAATTGCAACTCAGACCAAAACTTTCTCTTTCTTTTTCTTCTTCTGGTTAGACTTTCCGTTTTTCGAGTTTCGAAGCTTCCCGTTTATAAGCTCATCGATAAAGGAAAGGTGGCCCCTGTAGGTATTGTTTTCATACTCCTCTTCCCAGGCCCTGTTCGCAACCTCACCGTATGCCTTCGCATACTCATCGATAGCAGGTGCAAGGGTGGTGATAATAGATTCGGAACCCGGGTGCGTCGGGTGCGCGCCGCCCTCTTCCACCACTTCTCTGAGAATGTGCGGGTTGTCGATTATGGTGCAGGGCAGAAGCAGGTTATCATTGTACGGGCGTTTTTTCCTGAACGCCTTGAAGAAGTCGGACTGAAGCACCTCACGAAGGCTCTTCTCCTTGATGTTGTCAGCGGCAAAATGGCAGAACACACAGGGTTCGACATCGCCGTTTGATATGATATGGAGGTACTCATAGCCGCCCGCAAGACAGCCGTTGGTGAGTATGCCGTCGTTCCAGAAATCGGCGACAACGACCTGTTTTCTGTCTCTGAGCTCGATGATCTTTTTCCTCCGATAGTTGCGCTGCTCCGGTGTAGGCATGAGGTCGAGATTCGGCTTTTTGCCTATTGGAATATAGTTGAAATACCACCCGATATAGAAGCCCTTATCGATGTAGTAATCTATGAATTCGTCGCTTACGATGAACTCGTTGTTTTCCCTCGTGGCTGTTGCCGAGAATCCGAATATGACCCCCTTCTCCCTGAGCCTGTCCATAGCATCCGAAATCTTCTGAAATGTTCCCTTTCCTCTTCTTTCATCCGTCTCCTTTTCAAACCCTTCCACACTGATGCAAGGAAGCGCATTGCCCAGGCGAGCGAACTCATCCGCCCTCTTGTCGTCGATAAGCGTACCGTTGGTGTAAATCTGGAAGATGGCATCATCATGGGTTTCGAGCATCTCGACCAGGTGGGGCCACATGTTCGGCTCGCCGCCCGATATAACAAAGAAGAATATCCCGAGCTCCTTTGCCTCATTTATTATCCTGTTAACAACCTCGATGGAAAGGTCGTCGGCCTTTTTGTAATCACCTGCGTAACAGCCGTAGCAGTGCAAGTTGCATTTCATCGAAGGGCTGATAACAAGCAGAGAAGGTGTGTACTCACCAGTCTCCTCCAGGTATGCACTCCTCCGCGGACTGTATGTGGTATACGGTTTTACAATGAAGTTCTGTACGAACTTCTCCTTCACATTTTTTGAAAGTGTCGGAAATCCCAGATGCAGCCGTCTGAGCATAAGATTGAGCATAACAGCGGCCTCGGGCATCGTCTGACGGGCAATAATCGGATGGACGATCTTCATCCATCTGTCCTCAGACACGGTTGTCATGAGTTTCAAGGCTGTTTTAGCACCGATTGCCACTGCCTTCGACTTCAGCATTGCTTTCATATTCATTACACACACCCCCAGCTGTTAATGTATCAAAGTTCTTCGAGATATTCCCGGGACAGTATCTCAAGAAACCTGTCCCCGCCCTTGACTTTCGCAAGCATCTTCTTCACGTACTCTTTCCAGGTCCCCGAATCTTGACTGTAATTTTGAATCAGCTCTTCCGCCTCTTTTCGTTCCCGAAGCAGAAAGTTTATATACGTCGATAAAGGCACCATATCCCGTTTTTCGTTGAGCCATTCGTAGAGCTCTTCATCGATCGTGATATTGATCTTTACCTTGTTCATGTACTACTCCTCGCATAAGTATGATTAATACTACCAAATTTCCAGTATGATGTCAAATATTTTTAGTTCAGCCGGCTGAAGCCAGGCTGAACGGAACTGTCCATTTATTCTACAGTATGTCGCGGAAAAAATAAAGGAGAAGGTGGACTGCGTGCAGAGAAGCGGTAAATTTTCCTTCTTTGAGCAGACTTCGCACTTCATTGGGATGTTTCAAAACAACATCAATCTCCTCCGTTTCGTCAAGCTCCTGACTGCCGGCGAGAAAGACGTTTTTTGCAATATAACAGTAGGAAAGATTCGTATGTGTACCCGGATTCGGTGAGAAGGTGCCGAGAAGCTCCCATGCGTTCGCACTGTATCCGGTTTCTTCAAAAAGTTCACGTTTTGCGGCATCGAGGGGTTTTTCCCCTTCATCAACAAGGCCGGCAGGTATTTCCCATAGGATTTGGTCAAGACCCGGTCTGTACTGCCGTATCAGCACGACCTCGCCTGAATGGGTTACCGGAAGGATACTCACCCAGGGTGAATATTCAAAGAGGTAGAAATCGGCTTCCCTCTCTCTTGACGGAAGGTAGTAGGTTCTCTGCTGTATCTTCAGCCACTTTCGGTTGAATATGTATTTTTCGTCTAGGAGTTTCCATCTTTCAACCGCCATCAGGATTCGCTTCTTCCTTCTTGATAAATTTAAATATCATTTCACCTTTTTTCTTATACCCGAGCTCCCGTGCGTATCCTTCGATATACCGTGTGTTTTTATGAAGAAAGTCGATCTTTTTCTCAGCTGTATCTTGCTCCCTTTGGAGGGTAGTAATTTCAGCCTCGAGAGCGCTTACCTGCCTCCGAGCTTCCCTCCGTTCAAAGACACCGCCGTTTCCATACAAAACGATATAGCCTATCCACAGCATAACGCACGCAACAACGATAAAAAGCGCAATATGCAGTTGTGTACCCATCGGTCTTTTCATTCTACAAAAAAGAACGACAGAAAACAGGAATTACTTTAACCTTATCATGTGCGTATGTGGCCGTTTCCGCGTACGACCCACCTGTACGTGGTCAGCTCTCTAATACCCATCGGACCGCGGGCGTGAAGCTTGTCGGTGCTGATTCCAATTTCAGCTCCCAGTCCGAAAACACCTCCGTCACTGAGCCGGGTGGAAGCGTTTACCGTCACAACCGCAGAATCGACACCCTGTACAAATCGTTCGACTGTGTTTACATTCTGTGAAACAATGCCGTCTGTGTGACTGCTTCCGTATCGTTCAATATGATCAACCGCCTCTTCAACTGTATTTACTATCTTAACTGCAAGTATCATATCAAGATACTCCGCATAATAATCGTCCTCAACCGCTTCACCTATACCAGGAAGCAGCTTTTTTGTTTGCGCACAGCCTCTCAGCTCAACACCGTCAAGTTTCTTTCTGACCTCCGGGAGAAATTCCTCAGCAATATCGCGATGCACAAGAAGCGTTTCAAGGGCGTTGCATGTTCCCGGGCGCTGTACCTTTGCATTCTGTACCACATCTACAGCCATTTGCATGTCTGCATCCCGGTCTATGTACAGGTGGCATACCCCCTTGTAGTGTTTTATTACAGGCACTGTTGCCTCCTGCACAACCGTTTTGATGAGCTTTTCTCCTCCTCTGGGAATAACGAGATCAACATACCCGCTCTGTTTTACCAGCAGGTTCACACCTTCGTGCTCAACTCTCTCGATCAGCTGCACCGCGGTTTCCGGAACACCCTCCGCCTTCAAAGCGGTTTGAACGATTGATGTAAGCACCCTGTTGCTTTCCAGCGCGTCACTTCCTCCCCTGAGGATGACCGCATTGCCCGATTTGAGACAGAGGGCGGCAGCATCGACCGTTACATTGGGTCTGGATTCATAAATCATCGCCACCACACCGATAGGAACCCTCACCTTCTCGAGCACGAAACCCTGCGGACGCCGAACCCCTTCAATACCGCCGACCGGGTCCTCCATTGCAGCGATCTCTTTTACCGATTGTACCATTTCTTCAATCCGCTTATCGGTGAGGAGCAGGCGGTCGAGAAACGCACGGGACATGCCTGCCTTCTCGCCTCTGTCGTAATCAACTTTATTCGATTTTATGATTGCATCCCGCTCGGTGTCTATGAGGGCCGCAATACGATTCAGCACACTGTTTTTCAGAGCGGCGTGAATCAGCCGGAGACGGCACGCTGCCTCTTTTGCCTTTTTTGCCATCTCCTGTATATACATAGATAATTCCATCTGTTTCCCCTTCATTGTGCTTTTAAGTAACTTCGAGCAAGTTACTTTGCAAACCACTGAATTACTATACTCTGCTTTGTAAAAAACTTTATTCCCGAAACACGCCGAATCGATACACTCAGCGGACAATAACCATATTGTCCCGATGAATCACCTCATCGAAGTAGGAATCAACACCGAGAACCTCAGATATTCTCTTTGTATTGAGTCCCATGATACGCTTCAGCTCATCACTCGAAAAATTGGTCAACCCCCTGGCTATTTCAACGCGGTCTTCATTCATAATCGACAGGTTGCTGCCGATTTTGAAGTTGCCCACAACCTCTTTTACCCCGGCAGGAAGGAGTGATTTCTTTTTCTCTACGATTGCACGCTCGCCGCCACGATCTATAATCACCGCGCCTTCAATCCTCGGATTGAATGCAATCCATTTTTTTCTGCCCCTGATCTTCTTTTCTGCAGGGATAAAGTATGTTCCTATTTCCTCGCCTCTGAAGAGGCGCTTCAGATCAACCGTTGTGCCATTTGCAACAATCACACCGACCCCGCTTTTCGATGCAATATCCGCAGCTTTCAATTTTGATTCTATCCCCCCGGACGAAAAAACAGAGCCTTTGCCCGACTTCCCGTGCAGTATCTCATCTGTTATCTCGGTAATCTCGCTGATGACTTCTGCTGCTACAGGAAACTCCTTAGGATTTTTATCGTACACACCGTCTATGTCCGTCAGTATGAGTAGAAGGTCGGCATCGATCATATTCGAAAGATGGGCGGCGATGATATCGTTGTCGCCAAACCGTATTTCTGAAAACGAAACCGAATCGTTTTCGTTGACAATCGGAACCGCGCCGGTCGACCACAGGGTGAAAATAGTGTTCCGAATATTGAGATACCGCCGTCTGTTCTGTATATCCTCTATTGTAAGCAGTATCTGCGCTGTCGTTCTGCCACTATGTGCAAACTCCGATTCATACGCGTACATAAGCCGGCTCTGCCCCATCGCCGCCGCAGCCTGAAGGAGATTAAGAGCTTTCGGACGGTCTTTCAAACCCATCCCGCTCAAACCGAGCGCAATCGCGCCGGAGCTCACAATAATGCACTCTCTCCGCCCGTCCAGCACAGCCGATATCTGACCGACAACCGATTTCAGGGTTGAAAAATCGAGAGAATTGTCGTCCCTGGTCAAAACCTTGGTTCCGATCTTAATAACAATGCGTTTCGCTTTTGCAATCAATTCTCTTTTCACAATTCGACACTTTCATAAACTTGATTAAATCAGCATTGCTATCAGACACATTGCATCCGGATAGTACCGCTTGCCGATGGCATAAATATACAAATGTTTTCACAAATATTCGAGTCTGAAGATTCTTCGCTTATCTATTGTATATGTAAAACAAAAAGGGTCGCATCATCGCGTAATTTCTCATTTTTTTTTCTGTATCGCTGTACTGCGCTGTCAAATTCATCCATATAGCTATCGGATTTGAAAAAATCTTTGCCGAGGTCCACCAGGCTCCCGGCATGATCCAATATCTCTATTTCCTGCAGAATGTCGAGCAGTCCATCGGTATAGAGGATGACGCTGTCTCCCGCTTTTAGTGAAACATCTTGCTGTTCATATCCGGCAGCATGCTCAAACCAGCCTACCGGGAACCCGGTCATTTCGATTGACTTGACAGATCCGTCCGCATTTTTTATTAACGGGAAAGCATGATGCCCTGCAAGCGAACATGACAGGCATCTGTCTTTCATTGAATAGATCCCGTATACCATGGTAATGAAGTATTCACCTTCTCCGATCCCCATACGGAAGAATTCCGTATTGACACGTGCAAGCACATCCTTTGGCTGGACAACGGCGTGTTCGCCCGAACCTTTGAGAAACTTTGCATAATGCGAAACCTCCTGTTTCAGAAAAACTGTGATCATGGCGGAAGGCACCCCGTGGCCGGAGACATCCGCAATAATAAAACCGATCGTATGCTCGTCTATCCTGAAAACATCGTAAAAATCTCCTCCCACCGATTCGCAGGGAATGTACCGAACAGAGAAATCAACTCCCCGAACATCGGGCATCCTTATGGGAAAAAGTCCCCTCTGAATCTTTCTGGCCGACCGCAGGTTGGATAAAAGCTCTACGTGCTGTTTTTTAATAACACCCACTTTTTCCTCGACCATCTCCTCAAGGTGGTCTGCATATCTTCTGATATCCTCAGTATTCCGTTCGACAATTTTTTCCAGTCTGTGTGAATAGTCCTTCAGAGCACTCGTGGCATGCCGCAGTCTCAGCTGCGTGCTCACGCGAAGCTTCAGCTCTTCAGCGGCCGTAGGTTTTAAAAGAAAATCACTTGCACCGTTTTTCAATGCTGCAATCCTGTCATTCACGTCATCAACAACCGTGAGCACAATGACCGGTATGTCCCTAAAGGCTTCGTTTGTGGATATCTCCTTTAACACATCCAACCCATTTCTTTTCGGCATCTTCAGGTCGAGCAGAACAAGATCGGGCATCTCACCCCTGATTTTCTCAAGCGCCTCGTCCCCGTCGCGGGCTTCGATAAAGGTATACCCTTCACCTTTAAAGACTTTTCTAATGATATAAATCATGTCCGGATTGTCGTCGGCAAGAAGGATTTTACTCTCGTACAAATCGGTACTTCCTTATGCTTGGTCTTCGCCCTGGCTCACCGGCGCACCACAGGCACTGAAGGCATTATTCGGATGCGAAAGAACCGAAAACTATAACACTATTTCTTTATGAATTCAACCTGGGGAGATTGCCAGTCGCCCCGAATATGTATACGCAGTTTCCCGTTTTTAAAAAACGAATCGACAAGGCCTTTCAAATCCCTGAACCTGTCAAAAAAATCCTGAGTCAATGAAACTGAAACAATCACGTCCAGACCCTTGTCGTCGAGCGTACCCGTCAATTCGGATTGCACGACATCCGCCTTCAGCACGCCTCTCTGAATTGAAAACCCCTTCTCATCAGCGGTTAAATCGATTACCACCTGCTGCAGCTTCAGGGAAGAAAATTCGAATCCCGAAAAGGAAATCCGCTCGACATCCATACCTCCTGCCTGCAGAAGCACAGATCGTATCTGATTTACGGCATCCGACCGAAGCATTCCGATCACATTGATGTTTGAGGTTATTTGCATGAACCCGCCAGATGCGTTAATAAAACTATTACTTACCCTGATACCAGTTCCGTTTATCTCGACCACCTTGTATTTTTTGAAGTTCAGCAACCGCATGCGAATCGTTATAACGTCAGCCGCTAGTGTGAAATTTTCTTTCCTCCGGGTAATCTCAACACCACGTAAAATAATCCGGAACGGGTATCCGTATCGCACATCTCCTGCACTTAGTGATACACCGTAGCCCTTCTGGAGCTCAGTATTGATTCTATTGATAAGCGCACTGTAGGGGAAGTTATACAGAAGAAAGATGCAAAGAAGACAGACGGAAACAATAACGGTGATAATGATCAGTACTGTTTTTATAACTTTGTTCATTGCAATTACTGTCCATGTACACGAGCTGCTGCCGAAAATAATTTGTTCTTATAACAAAATACATTCAGGTTTTAATGAACACTTGATACCGTTTATCAAGCTGCCTTTTTTTATCATAGAAACGTATCGGGATAAAGGCAAGAAACAAAAAAACCAGTGATGTGAGGGCAGGCAGAAGCTCTTCCATTCCTTTTATCACAATGGATTTGAAAATAAATCTGCCTGCAAAATACCCGAAAACGAGGCTGAGGAGGGGGAAAATGTAGAGAATAGCTGCAGAGGAAACAATTATGCCGGGCCTGATAGAAAGGGTTACGTGATCACCCATACTGACCGGTTTATCAACAAATACTTCTACTATCATTTCAGTTGAGGATATTTTTGTGCAGAGCCCACATTTTTCGCACGATTTGCTTGCAGCAATTTTTACCGTCGCTTTGTTTCCCTTTACTTCGACAACCTCCCCTTCCTCACCCTGAACACCCTCAATAAACATCCGTTCCCTCAAACCGCCTATGCCTTCTTTTCGGCTGCTTTTTCCTGTTCTTTTTTAAGACTTTCTTCTGCCTTCAAAGCATTTCGCACCGCATCCTCATAACCCGGCACAGGCTCCGCTATCCTGATTACTTTCGTGGGACATCTGAGTATTGCCTTAACCGGCGCTTTGCTGATACTGTAATCGATTGTTGCAAGATTATCCTTAATCTTCACCGCACCTGTGTCATCGTCTTTTTCACAGAGCTTGCATGCAATGCATCCTGCTGAGCAAATTTTTCGAACAACCGGCCCTTTATCCTTCGAACTGCAATACACATGAACTGCTTCGTCGATATCGGTCAGGGCCATAATACCTCTCGGACACGCCCTGACGCATTCTCCGCATCCCGTACATTTTGCAAGGTCGACAACAGGAAGACCGTTATCATTCATATACATGGCATCGAAAGGGCACGCCCGTACGCAATCAGCATACCCGAGACAGGAGTACAGGCAGGCCTTTTCACCGCCGACTATATTTGCCGCTTCACAGGTCATGACTCCGTTGTACACTTTATCCTGCACCGCTTCCTTGAGGCCGCCGCTGCAGAACACCCGCGCCTTCTTCGGTCCTTCTGCTTCCGAAGGCTCGATTCCCAGTATCCGTGAAAGCTTCTCTGCAACTGCCTGTCCGCCCGGCTTGCAGTTGGTGAGCGCAACCTTGCCCTCTACAACGGCATTGGCGTATGCTGCACACCCTGCAAACCCGCAGGCGCCGCAATTTGCGCCCGGCAGAGATTCAAGCACCTGTATGACACGGGGGTCTTCCTTTACCGCAAGTTTTTTATCGGCAATTACCAGAATCATTGCCAGCACAATACCGAGCCCACCCATACTGGCAATCGATATGAAAAGAACGGTGATTCCCATACTCACTCCTCAATAAGAAGTATCCTCGTTTTTAGACTCTATACCGCTATCAATCCTGCAAATCCCATGAAGGCGAGCGCAAGAATTCCGGCTATGATCAGGGTAATCGCAGCTCCTTTGAGCGACTCAGGAACATCTGCAAGAT
>CAZGJW010000023.1:0-29993 GCA_964525675.1 uncultured Spirochaetota bacterium | reverse complement strand
TCGCCCGGATCTTAGCGCTCTGGCACCATTTTCGTACCGACTGTTGTGAAACACCTAGAAGACGAGCCGCTTCCTCGGTGCTGATAATTTTTCCCTCGCCCTTAAGCATGTTATCTCCTTTCTTCCATGGTATGCGATTGAGTTGTACACTATTGCAGTGTATCAAAAAAAAAAGGATAATTCAACCATTAAGATCATTTTAAATAAATTATTTAGATATCAAACAATATCTTATCCAATCGCAATTGATACTTGTAAAGAATAAATTACCGCATTTTTAATATATTAAGATGAAATATTGAATTTACCGAAAGAAGGGCAATTATACCTATTTATTGAAACGCGAAAGATGTCCTGCTGTCGGTCACCGGGTGTTTCGCCGGTCGATGAGAATAAATAGTCCTGCAATAACGAGAAATCCTGCGGAAATGGAAAGATACGGGCGTGCTCCCGCGATGAGTAACACATACCCGCAAAAGACCGTGACTACCGCTGCAATGAATGAATAGATGATCTGTGTATTGAAATGGCCGTTTACCGAAGATTTCACGATTGCTGTGGAAAGAATGAAGTTGAGTGATAGGGGAGAATTGGTGTCCCCGAAGGAAGCGCCTGATAGTACCGATCCAATTGTCGCAAAGGTCAGATTTCCGACAATGTGTGGGTCCGGAAGATTTAAGCCAAGTAGCTTCAAAGCTAAGGGAATCATTGTCAGTATGGTAAGCATTGATGACCCGTTCAAAAAGCTGAAAACCGATGAGAGCAGAAATACAATCAGAGGGACCAGAACCGCAGGTAATGAACCTCTTAGAATTAATGCGGTGATCGATGACTGAAAGCCGATTTTTTTTGCCATTGTCTGGACCGACATGGCAAGCATCAGATAGAGTGCTGTTACAAGTGGGGTGGCAGAAAGAATGATCCTGTTTGGTTTTAATTGACTGTATGTTATTGATTTTGTCAAAAGCAGAAAAACAATGACGAATATCATGCCTGAAAACAGGGCATTCATGAATACAAGCTGAAAGTTCCGAACATTCTCGATGGCATTCGCCGTAGGCAGTCTGTTTTTGAACAAAAGGCTGAGCAGAATACCGCCTAAAACAATCAAAAGGGCTGCAGGCACACCGTAGAGTGCCAGCCTGTCAGAGGGTTTTACTCGCTTTTCAGTTTCAATTCCAAAATGGATGAACGGCGCTGAGTCTTTATACCGGCCTTCCTTCATGAGGAAGATATCTTTCTTTAAGGCAATGGACGTTATCACGGTGAATACCGCAAATATCGAGGAGAATTGGTAGGGTATGCTTTTATAAAAGGCCATGACAGGTGAATACTCGATGCCGAGTCCTTCAAAAGCGGTTCCTATCACGATTATGATGAGCGGAGTGAGTGTTGTAAACGGTATGAGAGTTGAAACAGCCGATGTTGAGGTATTGAGAATATACGCATGTTTCAGTGATGACAGTTTTTTTCGCTCCGCAAAAGGCCGTGAAAATACACCGATGAGCAGTACGGCAAGGTATCGGTCGATACATACGACGAGTCCCGATACAAGCACAACTGCTTCAAGGATTCCTTTTGTAAGCTTATTATTTGAGAGTTTTTTTGTAAATGCATGTATAAATCCGCTCCTGTTTAGCAGGGAAAAGAAAAGCAAAGCCTCTCCGATTATTAGTAACACCAAAATGTTGGTGTTGTCAGTAAATGCTGTGCCTGCTATGCTGCCGGCGGTGTGAAAGAAACCGAGAAGCGGATTGAATCGCGAAAGAATAATGGAGCCTATTATCAGACTGCCGATGATGGGAAAGATAACATCTCTCTGCCACATGAGAAAAAAAATCGCAAGTATAAAAGGAAGCAATCCAAGCAGACCGAAACTTTCCAACGACCGGCTCCTCTCTCATGTGTTAAATAGTTTTAATTTTCTCAAAATTTCGATTGCGCTTTTAATTCTCGAAAGCACGCGTTCTTTACCCAGTACTCTCATTGTTTCAAAAAGTCCCGGTGATACTTTTGTTCCTGTTATTGCAACCCGAAGTGTCATAAAAACCTGGCCGACCTTCAGGGTAAGCTTATTTACCAGGTCCCTCATTGCGGTTTCGATCTGGGTATCGTGAAACGGATCGACAGCATCGAGCTTCTCGGTCGCTAAATGCAGAATACGAACTGCGTCTTTTGAAGACAATTTCTTCGGAATCAATGCATTCGCATCTTTTATCTCGAATCTGTCGTCAAAAAAGAACCAGACGCGATCGGTTATCTCAGATAGAAGCTTGAGCCGTTCGCGAACGAGTGGGAGAATCCGGAGAAGGTATTCCTTCTGAATACCGTTTTCAGAGGTAATAATGCCGTCCTTCTCGAGGTACGGGTAAACAAGCTCGTAGAGTTCTTGCGGAGATTTTTTCCGGATATAAACTCCATTGAACCAGTCGAGTTTTTCATATGAGAAAACAGCAGCCGATTTGTTTACCCTGGTAATGTCAAATTCGCGCATGAGATCGGACATGCTGAACAGTTCGGTTTTATCGTCAAGAGACCACCCCAACAAAGCGATAAAGTTTAGCACGGCTTCACCGAGGTACCCCCTTTCTACGAACTCTTTCACCATGGTTGCGCCGTGCCTTTTGGAAAGCTTACCCCCACCGGGAGCGAGGATAATCGGCACATGTGCGAATTCGGGAGGCTCCCAGCCGAATGCCCGGTAAAGAATCATGTGACGCGGGGTGCTTGATATCCACTCCTCGCCTCGTATGACATGAGATATTTCCATACGGTGATCGTCAACCACATTCGCGAGATGGTAGGTCGGAAAACCGTCCGACTTGAGGAGTACCAGGTCATCGAGCAGTCCGTTGTTCGTGACGATTCTACCTCTGATGAGATCGTCGAATACGGTTTCACCCTCAAGCGGAGCCTTCAGACGAATCACAGATGTGTCTTGTGCTTTTTCATGCTGCTCTTTCTGATCTTCAGTAAGGTTCCTGCAGCGCCTGTCGTAACCCGTATCGAGGCCCAACTTTTCACGTTCTTTTCTGAGCACCGCAAGACGTTCGGGTGTGCAGTAGCATCTGTACGCATTACCCGAGTGTATC
This sequence comes from uncultured Spirochaetota bacterium, assembly GCA_964525675.1. Taxonomy (GTDB): domain Bacteria; phylum Spirochaetota; class B62-G9; order B62-G9; family DRHN01; genus CAYSRJ01. The sequence continues at coordinate 26,901 of CAZGJW010000023.1, read as the reverse complement.
AGCTTTTCAGCATATGTTCGATACAGTTCAGTGCGTTCTGACTGCATATACGGGCCGAAAGGCCCACCGATGTCGGGGCCCTCTTCCCACTGTATACCGAGCCATTTCAAAGAGTGCACAATATCTTCGAGCGCCTCACCGACAAACCTGGACCGGTCCGTGTCTTCAATCCGTAGAATGAATGTACCGCTGTGTTGTCTTGCGAAGAGGTAGGAAAACAGCGCTGTTCTCAAACCACCGATATGGAGAAACCCTGTGGGACTTGGCGCAAAACGTGTTCTTACAGTCTCCATGACGGCGGCTCCGACGCATTTTTTACACTGTGGGTAGAATATACTAACACGATGATTAAGCTTCAAATAAAAACAGTGCATGAGCCGATCGGAATAAAAATGTTGCAAAAAGAAATGAGCTGCCATACATTATTGAAAGGAATTCCGGGAGAGGTGGATGGAAAAGTTTGTTGTCCAGGGCGGATATAAACTGCATGGAACCGTGACTCCCAGCGGCAACAAAAATGCTGCGCTCCCAATTCTGGCTGCTACCCTTTTAACCGATGAAGAGATAATTCTTGAAAACATCCCAAAGATCAGGGATGTGGAAATCATGGTGAATCTCCTCGAGTCGCTTGGCTCGGATGTCAGATGGCTCGATGAGGATATACTTTCTATAAAAACCCGTATCCCTGATAAGAAAACAATTGCTTTAAACAGGGAGTATGCATGCGAGATCCGTGCTTCAATACTGCTGGCGGGACCACTCGTTGCCCGGTCAAAGAATGTCGTTTTCCCGCCTCCCGGAGGCGATGTAATAGGAAGAAGGCGCCTCGATACACATTTTTTAGGCCTCCAGGCACTCGGGGCTGCGGTACGAAGCGAGAAACGGGGTTTTTCAATTGAAAGCGGGAAGCTGACGGGGGCCTGTGTCTTTCTCGACGAGCCGAGCGTCACCGCTACTGAAAATGCAATTATGGCAAGTGTGCTGTCCGAGGGCACGACAGAAATACGAAATGCCGCCTCGGAACCGCATGTGCAGGACCTCATCGGTTTCCTGAATGCGCTTGGAGCACGAATATCCGGAGCGGGCAGCAACGTGCTTTCCATTGAAGGAAGCAGCTCACTTTCCGGGGGAAGATGGCGTATCATCAGTGATCACATCGAAGTGGGAAGTTTTATCAGCCTTGCCGCTGTTACGGGGGGTGAAATAACTGTTAAAAATGCTGAAGTAGGTCACCTGGCCATGATCCTCTATTATTTTGAAAAACTGGGTGTGACGGTTAATATGCGGGGTAATGATATCGTTGTACCGGGCGGTCAGAAACTGGTGATTAAAAACGACCATTTCGGAGAGATAACGACCATTTACGATGCGCCGTGGCCGGGGTTTCCGACGGACCTCACCAGCATCGCTGTTGTGACGGCCACGCAGTCAGAAGGCACGGTCCTTATTTTCGAAAAGATGTTTGACGGCAGGCTTTTCTTCGTTGACAGACTTTCCGCTATGGGCGCGCGAATTGTTCTTTGTGACCCGCACCGGGTCGTCGTTGCCGGTGTCTCAAAGCTTTATGGAACGGAGCTTGTCAGTCCGGACATCCGGGCCGGGATGGCGTTGCTAATTGCGAGTCTCTGCGCTGAAGGTGAGAGTGTCATACATAATATTGGGCAGATAGACAGGGGGTATTTCCGCCTCGAAGAAAGGCTCAGTTCCCTGGGAGCCCGTATTCAAAGAGTGGAAGAATAAAGACTGTAATAGATGAAAACAAAGACGAAAACCCTGCTGAATATTGCATCTATTTTCCTTATTTCGCTTTCGATAACCCTTTTCATCATTTACCTATTTTATACAACAGATCTGAAAGATCAGAAACTCGCCGAAAACCGGGAAACACTGCAGTTTATTCTTTCTTTGATTGATGGGAGGGTTCAGGCGCTTCGAATAGATACGGATATTCAAACAAAGCAAGGTGGATATCCGGATAGTGTGTACAACGACATAGTTGGCTCCATTGCCGATTACTTTGCAGTTGATGATTCACAGTCGATCATGATATTCAAGACCGAGAACGGAGAGATCGTATATCCTCCTTCCGGCCGTGGACTCAAAGCGCCTGAAGAAGTGTTGTCTCCTACCGCTTCACTGATTGAGGGAAAGCTAGTGCTGCCCGAAAAATTCGGATACTTTGTGAACTACGGCGAGCTCGGCCTCACTTTTTTCTTGTTTTCCAAAAACAGGGATGTTTTTCAGTACAGGAACCTGCTCCTGTTTGCGGTTACCGGCTGTACTGCTGTGCTGGCATTGATTGTTTTAATAATAAACGGGAGAATGTTCAGGATGTGGCATATGTTTATGGATACAGCCGTAAGGCGGTTTCAAAATGTTGTCCAGGGAAAGGAAAAGACGCCCTCGATGCTGCAGGGTGGATTCGGCACTGATGAGAAAGCTTTCATTGAGGGCTACAATGCTATGACCACACGGGTTGGAGAGTGGATAAAAAAGCGTGAAGAAAAGCTGAATGCACTCATGAAACAGAGAGATAATTTAAAAAAGATTGTGTTCCTGTATAAAAAGCATATTCCGGATAAAACCCTTTTAAAACTCAATGAAAAAAATGTAACAGAGACCGTGAGCAGAAGGCAGAATATGACGTCTCTGATGATAGAACTGCAGAATTTTTTAACAGGTATTGACGATCTCTATCCGCAGGTAATCACCGATGAGCTCAATGATTTCCATATATTTTTAAAGGCATCGGCTACGAAAAGAAACGGGTTGATCAACTTTTCAAACGGGTATCGAATAAATCTTGTTTTCGGTATTCCCCGGGAAGATACGCTCTCCTACGTTAACGCGGTACAGTGTGCAAAAGATACAATGAGATGGATAACAGAGCGAAACAGATCTGATAGGAATAAAAGCGGTGTAAAATGGACCGTGAGAATGGGAGTTTCGTCTGGCACAGGCGTCACCGGGGTTGTTGGCAATGAGTATCTCGTTCTCGGAGATTCAGTTGAATCCAGTACGCAGATGCTTGAAAAAGCTCGGGACTTCGGTGTCTATCTTGTTACCGATTCGATGCATGATCTCCAAAAAGCGGAATCCCTCTACTTCAGAAAGCTCGATACAGCGCAGTCGGCTACGGAAATCGGACGGGATATATATGAAATATTCCTGCGTGAACATACGATGCTGGAGCAGGCCATCAAACTGTATACCCACGGCCTTGAGATGTACTATGAACAGAAATATGAAATGGCTGTGTATGATTTTAAAAAGGTGATTAAAATATTCGAAGAGGACAGCCCGTCATCGCTGTTTCTGGAAAAATGTGAAGATCATCTGAGATAATCTTTTATTAGTATGCGAATATGTAAATACTGATTAAATTTCATACAGTAATGGGTGTGATGGACTGTTCACCCTTTTGGTTAAAGGTTCGGGTTTCGAAATTATTAACAGAGTTTTGGAGTAATTGACGGAGTGTGACAGGATGGAAGAGCTTACCATTGAAGAAATGATTAGATATACAGTGAGGATACAGCAGGATTCATTTTTATTCTACAGGAAGGCGGCAAAGCTTCTTGAAGGGAATGAGCTCAAATTATTTGCAGACAGCCTTGCCGACAACAAGGCATATCATCTTCACGAGCTGAAAAACCTGTTAAACGAATGCATTGTTAACGGTGACGATCTGGGTGAAATGGTGGATGTAGATACTACAGTATTCGATGAAATTCTTGAAAAGGGAACTATTCCGGTACACGCAACACCGGTTGATGTTATGTGTCTCTCATTTACCAGGGAGAAGAAAACGAAAAAAACCTATGAGATGATATTGAAGCTGCCCGCTCTGCATGACAAGGTTTCACGCGTTATTACAGCTCTCACGGAAATGCAGGACAGGAATATGCGTGATATAAGTACGAAGATATAGTGGGATTTGATCTATTTCAGTGCATGGGAAAACTGTTCAAACACTTCGTACTTTGTGCTCAACTCGATAAACTGCTGACGCCTCTCCGGTTTTTTTATCACCGTTGTAAGCTGCGCGAGAATGCGAAGGTACTTCTCCTGTTTTTTTTCAGGACCCGCGATGAGAAAAATAAGATACACCGGTTTGCAGTCAAGTGAATCCCAGTTTACGCCTCTCTTATGAATTCCTACTGTAATAAAGAATTCCTCGATCCGGGGGAGTTTCACATGCGGAATGGCGACGCCGTAACCGATCCCCGTACTCATAATAGATTCGCGTTTCAAAAGCGCCTGTTTGAAGCGCTTGACATCCTCAACCTTGCCGTCATCCCGTGATATCTTGATCAGCTCGTCGATTACATCCTCCTTGGTTGAAGCTGTGGTGAACAGGACCCGGTTGATACTGAGATAATCGAGGAGGTTGATATTCATCGCTTTTCTCCGAAACGGCTGGCGAACGCATACGTAACACCCGCAGGCCGGCTGAACACCCCGGATAAATGTACATCTTTCATGAAAAAAGAGCTATCGAAAAATCAAACAACAGGGACGGCTTCATGTAGAATGCTTGCGGTTTTCCTTATAATAAAAAATCTATCGAAAAATCATACGCTCGAATCTCTCAAGCGCGAGCGTTTGGCATTTTTCAAGAAGCGCGTCTTCATCAACCGTTTTGAGTTTTCCGTCATCAACCACGATAGTACCGTCGCTGATGACGGTTTCAACATCGGCAGTTTCCGCGCAGGTCGCCAGGTTTTCAAGAACGTTTGAACTATTGTTATGGTAAAGCGGAAGCATATGGGCGTTGAAAAAGTTGACGATGGTAATACATGCCCGTTTACCCGGTTCTATCGACCCCAGGTCACTGTCGAGATTGAATACTTTTGCTCCGCCTCTTGTTGCCGCGTACAGGCAATCGTTCGGGCTGATGGCAGAGGGGTCGGATGAGACTCTCTGCAGGAGAAGAAGCGTCTTCATCTCTGAAAACATACTTGCTGAGTCATTCCAGAGTGCGCCGTCCGTGCCGAGCCCGACCGGCACTCCGGCTTTCAGAAGTGACACCACCGGTGCAGTTCCGTCGGAGATTTTCATCTCGGCAGTCGGGCAGTTGACGATTCGCGATCCCCGGTCCCTCAGCAGTTCCTGCTCGTTCTCGGTAATGTACACGCCGTGCGAACCGATGACCCGTTCATTCAGAAAATGGATGCTGTCAAGGTATTCAACCGATGTTTTTTTGTACCGCTTCCTGACTATATCCTCCCGCCATTTTGTTTCAGCAAGATGCATCTGGACCATGGTATCTAGCTCCTCCGCGCGATCAAGAAGCATATGCAGTATATCTTCCTGAAAGTCCTCTTCAGCAGGTGCTTCAACAATCGGAAGTATACCTTTTTGTCTTAGGTTCTCTGCGGTTTCGAAGTACCTTTTTTCATCAACCCGTTCGCCGGATAGAAAATCGGTCCGGTAGTCCATCACAACTGCGCCTGCAACACCGATTTCCTCGAATGGAGAGGTTAAATCGTCTCCTTCCCACCAGAAGGGAACATCGCAGATAAACGCAGTGCCGCCCTTTACCGCCTCCGCGTATTGAAGCAGGCGGCCGTAGTACCTCGCCTCTCCATCGAGCTCATCCCTGAACCACCTTTTCCTGCTCACACAGGAATCGTGATCCTGTTCATAGAGGGTCAGCCCGTCGCCGAGGCCCCTGGCAAGGGTTATATCACAGTGAATATGTCCGTTGATGAACCCGGGAAGCGCAATTCTGTTCTTCCCGTCAATGACGGTATCACCCGGGCGTATTTCAACAGGCTTCTTTGAGACGGACTGTATCCTATCTTTATCGATGACTATTGAATAGCGGCCGATCTCACGTCTGTCGTTCATTGTTACAGTTAAAATGTCTCTGATAACCAATCTCATTGCAGTTCCATGCCTGAAATATTTGAACTTCCTTTGAGGTGTTCCATAATCCAGGAAAACAGTATACTATAAAAAAAAGAAAAAATGGTGGTAAAAAAGGATGAAACTGCGTGAAGTAGTGGATGCTGCAGCTGTCGTTACCTACGATGGGATGCTCAACCCCGATATATCGATGGTAAGCGATGATTCGAGGACCGTGAAAAAGGACGGAATGTTTATTGCGATCGATGGGTACAGGGACAGCGGTCTTCGTTATATCGACGATGCGGTTTCACGTGGCGCAGCTGCCGTTGTGGTCGAGAATGGGCTCAGAGTCAAGGTGCCTTATTCGGTGGCCCTGTGCACGACACGGTCGGCCCGGCAGAGTGCGCTTTACGTGTCGCGCGCTTTTTTCGGGCACCCCTCGGGCTCGTTCCGGCTCGTAGGGGTTACAGGAACGAATGGGAAAACCACGGTAACCTATCTGCTTGAGGCGATTCTCAGAGATGCGGGATTCAACCCTGGCGTTATTGGTACGATATCCTACAGGTACAACGATACCGCGGTAAAAGCCGACAATACGACCCCTGATCCGATTGCAATACAGCGGTTATTTGCCGGGATGCGGGATGGAGGCATAACTCATGCGGTAATGGAGGTGTCGTCACACGCTCTTGCCATGGACAGGGTTCTGCCCGGAGATTTTGATTATGCGGTGTTTACCAACCTCAGCCAGGACCACCTGGATTTTCATTCAAGCATGGACGATTATTTCAGGGCTAAATCAAAGCTTTTCACCGGTCTGCATAAGGGCGCGGGTACAGTAATAAATGCCGATGATCCCTATGGGAGAAAGCTTCTGAATATCACGGGAATAAAACAAACGACGTACGGGTTGAACCGGGGTGCGGACTTTACCGCACACGATTACAAACTGTCTATTAGCGGGACTCGGTTTTTCATCAACAAAACGCCGTATGAGACCCGCCTTGTCGGTGTGCACAATATATACAATATTCTGTCGGCAGTAGCACTCGCGCGGGCGATGGGCATCGAAGAAAAAACAGTGCAAAATACGATTAGAGACGTTGTAACGGTACCCGGCAGATTCGAACGGGTTCCAGGCGGCTTGGGATTTCACATCTTTGTGGATTACGCACACACGCCGGATGCCCTCTTGCACCTCCTCAATGCAGCAGTTGCCCTGAAAGAGGGCCGCATCATCACCGTATTCGGGTGCGGTGGTGACAGGGATAGAACAAAACGGCCGAAGATGGGAAAAATCGTTGAGGAGCGCTCCGACATGGCTATCGTAACCTCCGACAACCCGAGAACCGAAGACCCGCTTGCAATTATAGAAGACATTAAAAAGGGTCTGAGCGGCGACAATCATATCATTATACCAGACCGCCGGGAGGCTATTTACTGCGCAATCGAGCTTGCACAAAAGGACGATATCGTGTTGATTGCAGGCAAGGGCCATGAGGACTACCAGGTGCTTGGCACAAAAAAAGTCCACTTCGATGACCGCGAGATCGCACGCAAGGCCATACAGCGATTCAGAATCAAGGGGATATAGGTATACTACCCGTATTTCGCACCGGATAATAAATTAAATCCTTATTCTTTCGTTTAAAAATCAAATATCTAAAGAAGGAATTGATTGATGAATATCCGCAAGATTAGTAGACAGGGGCTCGCCCGACTTCAAAAAAATCAAGAGAGATATTCGAAAGGTAAATCCATGCATTACAAGAATTTAAGACCCCCTAACCTTTCAGTACACTTTTTGTTTATATGGACTACTATAGCAAAATTTGAAATGCGATTGATTATGATCGATAATATAGTTAATAAATGTATTTCATCTTAATAATTATACAATTTATCTACAATCTTAGAAGTTAGTGGTATAAAGATGGATAAATATACATGAAAATAAGAGTAAAAGCATTAATGGTAACTTTATTGGTCGCTATACTGCCTTTCTCATTAATTAGCGTATCATTTTATGTTTCCATGAAGAGAATTTTAACGAATCAAGTCATCAATCAGCTAGAATCTATTGCATCAATTCAGGAGAACAGAATCGTATCTATAATTAATAATAATCTGGAGAGATTGAAATTGGTTGCCAGCAGAACGCAGCTGCGGCTGAGCTTAAACGAGTATCTAAACAATCCTGACAGTCAATATCAGGAAAAGATGAATAAAATACTATTAGATGCGTGTTCTACAATATATGATTTCGGAGAAATAAGCGTTATAACGTTGAATGGAGAGATAGTCGCTTCTACCAATACAAAAAAAATTGGCACAGGATTTCCGGATACAGAATTGTTTAAGGAGGCACAAGAAAAAAATATTGTTGATGAATATTTTATTCAAGATGGGCACTCCTTGATGGCATATCTTTGTGGGCCACTTCGTTTAAAAGAGAAGCTTCTGGGCATAATAGCAATAAAGTCAAAAGCAGATAATCTGCTTTCATTAGCAGGAGATTATTCTGGCCTTGGCAATACAGGTGAAACTGATATAGCAAGAAGAGATGAAAACGGTGATGCTCAATTTATTACACATTTAAGATTTGATCAAACTGCTGCTTTAAAGAAGATCGTTCCGCAAGGTTCAGTAAATGCCCCTGTTATTAAAGCGTTGATGAAAGAAGAAAAGGTTTTTACAGATACTGTGGATTACCGGGGGCAACCGGTTATTGCAGCTACGAGATACATTGAAAATGTTGATTGGGGACTTGTGGTTAAAATAGATAAATCAGAAGCGTTTGCATCGATGAACAATTTACATCTCATAATGGTAATCAATTTCTCTTTTTACGTAATTGTTTTAGTAGTTTTGGCATTCTTTATGTCCAGGGCTTTTACAAAACCGATTGTTGATCTAACAAAAATTGCAGAAAGAATAAGCGAAAACGATTTTTCACAAGAGATAGAAGTAAAATCAAAAGATGAAATAGGCGTTCTATGTCGGACTTTTAAGAAAATGACACTGAAGCTAATTGAGAGTATTGAGACATCCAGAGAGGCAGAAAAACAGGCAAAAAATGGGGAACAGAAGATACAGGAATTACAGAAAAGGCTCCAGTTACAGATAGATAGAACGCCTCTAGGGATGATTCTGTGGGATACAGATTTTAAGGTACAGGCATGGAATCCTGCAGCTGAGAAGATTTTTGGATTCACTGAAGAAGAAGCTTTGGGAAGACATGCCTATGATTTTATTGTAGAGAATAGCGTTACATCACATGTTGATACTGTATGGCAACGTTTGCTTGAAGGTGATATGACAGCTCATAGTACCAATGAAAATACAACGAAAGATGGACGTAAAATACTATGTGAGTGGACTAACACGCCTTTAAGAGAAAAAGATGGGATGGTGATTGGTGTACTTTCAATGGTCCGAGACATTACTGAAAAAGCTCAGCTTGAGAAACAATTCCAACAGGCACAGAAGCTAGAAGCTGTGGGGAGGTTAACAGGCGGAGTAGCGCATGATTTCAATAATGCACTTACCGGTATTATTGGGTTCGCAGACTATATATTAATGTCAAAAAAGGTAGATGAATCTGTAGCTGAATATATCAAAGAAATCAGAGAGGCAGGAGAAAGGGCTGCTGATTTGACTCATCAACTTTTAGCCTTTAGCAGAAAACAAATCCTTAATCCAGAAGTTATAAACTTAAATGACTTGATTAAAACTTTAGAGAAAATGATCACGCGGGTTATTGGAGAAGACATTATGTTTGTTATTAATCTCATGCCGGATATAGATCTGATTAAAGCTGATCCTGCTCAAATAGAACAGGTTATAATGAATCTTGTGGTTAATGCAAGAGATGCTATGAAAAAAGGCGGAAAGCTTACTATAGAAACATCGAACGTCTTTCTCGAAGAAGAATATGCTAAAAACCATATAGCAGTACAACCGGGTCCTTATATAATGCTTGCAGTAAGTGACAATGGTGTAGGAATGGATAAAGAAACACAAGAACACATTTTTGAGCCATTTTTTACAACTAAAGGAGAAATGGGTACAGGACTTGGCTTGTCAACTGTATATGGAATTGTAAAACAGAGCGGAGGCAACATCTGGGTATACAGTGAGCCGGAGAAAGGAACGACATTTAAGATATATTTACCCGGGGTTGAAGAAAGGGCTGTTACTAAGAAAATAGCTAAAAAGCTCATTGAAAATCTTAAAGGTACTGAAACAGTACTGGTAGCAGAGGATGAGTTATTTGTCAGAAATATGATCGAGTTTGTGCTAAGAGATAATGATTACACGGTTTTTGAAGCAAGTAATGCTCCAGAAGCGCTCAAGATTTTTGAGCAGTACAAGGACCAAATCAATCTTTTGGTAACCGATGCTATCATGCCGGGGATGGACGGTAGAGAGCTGGCAGAGAAAATAACTGCTATGAATCCGAACATTAAGGTGTTATACACTTCAGGATTTACGGATAATATAATTGTTCATCACGGAATTTTAGAAGAGGGGATAAATTTTCTTCAAAAACCATTCACACCCTCTCTCCTATTGCGCACAATAAGAGAAGTATTGGATGAAGATTAGCATCCGAAAATCAGTTTCTACCGATGGTTAAAGATCACCATCCATCTTCTACTATTGCAGTGGAAACTCCGCTGGTTTTTTATAAAAGTGCGAATACCGTATTGCTTAAAAAAAGGAGATTACCGTAGTGCTGGCAGCAGTTTTTCGTCGATTCCCTCGGGGTACATCACATTTTTCCACACTTCTGTAAAAGTTTGAACCCAGTTTGCCTCAAGCTCCAGGGGCAGAAAATCAGATCCTGGCTGCAGGCTGTTTTGCGGTTTTTCGTACGGCGGGGTGAAAAAAAAGTTTTTTCCCACAAATTGTCTGAACTGTTCGCTTGCGAGAAAATCGATGAAGTACTGCGCCCCCCGTAGGTTTTGAGCATGTGCAGATATGAAGGCGATATTTGTACCCATCACCGTTGTGACGGGAAATTGATCGGAATCGAGTGCAGTGTAATCGATATGAAGGGGGTAGCCTGCTTCCAGTAAAGGAATTGCATATCCGTCGATTGTAAAAGCGCCGGCATACCTTCCGTTTTCCAGTGCAGCCGTTAATTCCGTTTTTGAGCGCATATACAGGGGGATGTATCCGTTTATATGCAAGAGCACCGTCTTGCCGTATTTTTTATAGAGGGTGTACAGTGCCGACGCGGTGTAAAAATCCTTCAGCGGATCAATCGCACTGATCATACCCGTTAGATCAACGGGCGGCTTTGTACCAGTTGGACCTGCACCTTCTCCGTTTTCATCAATCAGGACGGTATTGAATACAAGACAGCTCTTCCATCGGGACCAGGAAACTACTCCCGTTCTTGTCTCCTTCCATACATCCGAAGTGTAGGGGTGTACCATTTCAGGCACAGGATTGAAGAAGCTGCCGATAAACACGTCAAAGCTGTTCTCAGTCCCTTCATATGATGAAACGAAGGTGCACGAGAGTCCCGTTTGATTATCGATAAACTTTAAAATTTGAAGGATGGTGTCTTCATCGAGGTCCGATAGAACCGTAAGTTTCTTCGGTACTGAGGAAGGAATTTTATGTTCTGCCGGCTTCGCTTTGTCGGGTTTAGGTTTTTTGGAAGAGCCTTCGGTTTTTAGGGGAGCTGCCGCCAGCATCGAGAAGATCGTGATAAGCAGGAAGTAACGTCCGATTTTTTTCATGGTTTCATTACATTATTTTAATGCCCTTCTTCTTGAAAATAGAGAGAAAGATAACGTGCACGATAACGACAATCCCTACCACGATCGTAGACATGGCGCAGGCGCTTTCGACGTACCCGTCGTCGATCAGATGGATGATGGTAATCGATGCAAGCTGTGTCTTCGGTGAAACAAGAAAGATAACAGCGCTGATGGTAACCATGCTCCGCTCGAAGAAGAAGAGTACGTTGTTCCAGAAGCTGATCCTGCTCAGGGGAAAAATCACCTGAAAAAATGATTTCGGCAGGTCTGCGCCGAGGGATGTGGCGGCTTCATCCACCGATTTATCGATATTTTTCATATTCGTCATTGTCGAGAGCATGCCGAGGGTGAAATTTGCGACAATGATATTGAGTATAATTATCGATGCCTTGTAGTAAAGCCAGTTGACCTTGACGAACGCAAGAATGTACCCGAGACCGAGAACGAGACCGGGAATCGCAGCCGGCAAAACAGTGATGAGGTACAGAAGCTGATTGCCGTGGGGTTTTCTCTTTTCGACGATATATCCGGTGATCAACGTCAGCCACCCTCCGAATAAGGCGACGATAATCGAGATCCAGAAACTCGTCCATACCACGGAAATCGACCTGCCGCGGTGCGCAAAGTTGTAGTGACGGGTGCTGAAGCTGGTGAGCCATTTCAGTATCTGTTTCGATTCTCCGGATCGGCCGCCCCACACATCAACAATCGATGTCCACAGTATGGTGAGAAAAATAATGACAATCGCGCCTGATATGATGAAAGAGATCGTGGAGAAGAGCGCCTTCTTCGAAATGCTGGACGGTCTGAGAAACGGCCGTGCGGCTCCGCTTATGAGTGAATAGTTTCGCTTGGTAAAATAGTTGTTGAGAACAAAGGCAAGCACTGCCGGCACCAGCAGTATTACGCTGATCGTGGCGCCCAGGTCGAACCTCTGCATTCCCTCGACCTGGGTGTAAATCTCGGTTGCAAGTACGTTGTAGTTACCGCCTATTACAATCGGGTTTCCGAAGTCGGTGATGGTGAGGTTGAATGCAAGGGCTGCTGCAGAAAAGATACCGTAGCGTGCCGACGGAATGGTTATCCTTGAAAAGACGGTCAAGGGACCTGCGCCCAGGGATTCGGCTGCCTCGTTCATGCGCGTATCCACTGCGGAGAGTGTCGTTATAAGGATTAGAAGGGCGTAGGGAAAGCAGTAAAAGATCTCGGAGATGATGATGCCGGGCGCGCCGTAGATGTCCCATTTTCCGCTGAACCAGTTTGTGATAAGGCCGTTTCTCCCGAAAAGTGATATCAGGGCAAGCGCCTGCACAACCGACGGCGCCATGAGCGGAAGCGAGGAGACTGACTTATGAAACGATTTTCCCCGTATGGTGGTTCTGGTAATCGCATAGGCAACGAGAAACGCCATAATCGTAGTGATGATAGTTGTGATACTGGCGACATAAAAGCTGTTCCAGAGGGATCTTCGTATGCGTGCCTTTCCGAAGTACTCGACGTAGTTGGAAAGGGTAAACCCGCTCTCTGTGGTGATGCTCGTCTTCAAGATCTGCACGAGGGGATACAGCAGAAAAAATAAAAAATATACAAAGATAACGGAAATAATGATGTAGGCCACCACCTGATCTGGAAGTACGGTGCGCACGGGTTTTATTGTGAGCTCTTCCTGTCTGTTCATCATGCCCCCTCGCCCCTGAATGCGAGAAAATCACCTGGCGGGAAATAGAAGGAAACGGTATCTCTCATGCTGATACGCCGCTCTTCGAACTCTGTTTCTGTTATATCGACGATTATGCGCTGACCGGCCAGTTGGACGAGCGAGCGGACGATGACACCGAGAAATGTGACGACCTCGATGGTGCCTTTTTTGATGTTGGCCCTGTCGAAATCGGCCGGCACATTTTTCCCGTCTGAAAGGAGGACGATTTTTTCAGGCCGTATCGAAAGTGTAACAGCCCCGGATGCTGCACCGGCGGCTTTGAGCGCGTCGGAGGTGACATTGAATGAGATTCCGGTTTTATCATTCACAACAGTGTGCTTTTTGAGCTCGCCTTCAAAAAAGTTGGAGGTACCGACAAAATCCGCGACAAATCTAGATTTTGGGTTCTTATATATTTCAATCGGTTTGTCGACCTGCTCGATGAATCCCCTATTCATCACGATGACCCGGTCGGAAATCGAGAGCGCTTCTTCCTGGTCGTGGGTGACGTATATCATGGTGATGCCGAGCTCCGTCTGTACCCTCTTTATCTCAGCCCGCAGGTTGACCCTGATCTTTGCATCGAGTGCGGAAAGCGGTTCATCGAGGAGAAGAATCTCCGGATAGGTCGCTAGACTGCGGATGAGTGCTACCCTCTGTTGCTGGCCTCCGGAAAGCTCCGGCGGGTATTTTTTCTTCTGGTCGGAAAGCCCCACCAGCTCTAGCAGCTCGTCGACCCGCGAGTCGATTTTGGATTTTGGAACTTTTCTCATTTTCAGACCGAATCCAACATTTTCACGGACGGTCATGTGGGGAAAGAGAGCATAGGACTGAAACACGATACCGAAGTTTCTCTTCTGTGGAATGACATCGTTGATGACCTCGCCTTTGTATCGAATGATTCCCTTTGTTGGTGTTTCAAATCCCGCTATCATGCGAAGGGTGGTTGTTTTACCGCACCCTGAGGGGCCGAGAAAGCACACAAACTCTCCCTCATTCACCTGAAGGTTCATATCGCGAACAGCGACAATCTTGTCGAACTTCTTCGTAATATTTTCAAGCACAATATCTTTTCCCATTCAGGCCTCCCCGGTTAAAAAGACGTTATCCTCATGATTTTCGTCAGGATAATGCCGCTCACCGCCGGTAGTACTTTGCTCTTGATTGAAAACCAGCTTCTAAGTAACTTCTCGCGAAGTTACTTTATGATATTCGGTCCGAGAGGACGTAAGCCACTTTTAAGTAACTTCGAATAAGTTAGTTTCGATACTTAGCCGCGAAGCGACATTCCCTGGGGGGATTCACGTCGCTTCTGATTTAAGAGCTTTTCCCAATCCGCATAAAAAAATGCAGGACGTTTTGTCCGTTTTTCCGGAAACAAAACGTCCTGTGTATAGGATGTATGCCTCTTATCTCAGGAACTTGTCCTGCCAGGTAATGAGGATATCGCCTCTGTTTGCAGACTGCCAGTCGAAGTCCATCGGAATGAGCTTGATGTCTTCGAGTTTCGGCAGATCCGGCCGTGTGGGCGGAATACCGGGTTTGGTCACACCGACTTTCCATTTGGCGTAGAGTTTCATGGCTTCGTCGGAAAGCGCCCAATCCAGGAATTTCTTCGCATTGTTCGGATGCTTAGCCCCTTTCATGAGAGCGTTTGCCTCGAGCTCGTATGCGCTGCCTTCGGCGGGAAGCACCATCTCAACCGGCTTGCCCTCTTTTTTAAGGTTCGCAATGACAAACGCGAAAGATGCGCCGATTACATACTCACCGGCAGCAGCGTACTTTGCAGGACGTGAGCCGCTCTTGATGTACTGACCCATGTTCTTGTCGAGCTTTTCAAGAAATTCCCACCCCTTGTTTTCTTCGATTGTTTTGTTTTTGTAGTCGGGATCCATTGTTTCAAGAATACCGGCTACCTGCAGAAATCCAGTTCCGGAGCTTGCGGGGTTTGGCATAATGAGATGGCCGGCATATACCGGGTTGGTGAGATCTGCCCATGAGGTCGGCATGGGGAGCCCGTATTCATTGAGCTTTTCAGTATTCACACAGAATGCGGCAAGGTACAGGTCGATTGCGTACCAGTAGTCGTTGGGATCCTTGAATTGAGCAGGAATCTTATCGCCCTCTTTTGGAACATACGACTCGAAGAAACCCCTCTGTGTGAAATCCATCAGGTAGGTAACGGCCCAGCCGTATACCAGATCTGCCTGCGGATTTTCTTTCTCTGCAAGAAGCTTCGCGCCGAGAACTCCCGTGGAGAAACGGGTCCAGTTTATCTTCAAACCGGTTGTTGCTTCCGCAGCCTTGATGTAATCTTCGGTTTCATCAGTCTCCAGTGATGTATACAGCGTAATCTCGTTTCCCTCCTCAACTGCTTTGCCTCCGGTTGCCTTTTGACCTCCGGCAAACAGGAGAACCGGAAAAACCAGCATGAAAACAACGAGAAAAACAACCACTCTCTTCATTTGTGAACCTCCTTAAAAGTTATTTTAAGATTCTTTCATAAATACTTGTGATTGCCGATTATAGTTGTTAATATTCTGTCAAAAAAGTGTTAATATTTAGAGTGAATTTATTGTACAATTATTAATCAGGATGGTCAATCTTTTTTAAAGAGCGGCAGTTAAAATCTGTGTATCGGGATTGGATAGAAAGGGCGGTTCGAGTTGAACTGCTCTTTCTGTTTTTTCGAAGACTTTTCGGGAATTTTTCCATTGAGAGGGATTTTTTGTGAGATTTTATATGGATTTCCCCGAATTTCTTCAGACATCGTTGGATTTTTTAAATAGTAAGATCGAATCTCTGGCTATCGGTACCGTGTATGTTTAGAATAATTGCCGGAATCTACCTTGGGTGGGGCCTCGGCTCGAACGATGCAGCAAATATATTCGGGACCGGGGTATCCACCGGTGTCATCAGATACAGGACAGCGGTGATACTGACCGCTGTGTTTGTCCTTATCGGGGCTTACCTGGAGGGGGCGCGGGGTATTAAAACCCTCGGCGGGCTTACTGACATGGATATTACAATGGCGTTTATTGCATCGCTCGCCGCAGCGATTACGATAAACGTGTTGACCGTGCTTGCGCTACCGGTCTCCACCTCTCAGGCGATTGTCGGCTCCATACTTGCAATCGGCCTTACATCCGGAGGAGTTGACCTCAGGATACTCGTAAAGGTTCTTTTGAGCTGGGTGCTGAACCCGATAACCGCGGCGGTTGTATCGTACGGCCTGTACAAAGTGCTTGGCTGGCTTTTAGAGGGACGGGTAAAGAATATCCGCGTGTGGTCCTTGATGATGAGGATTGGTTTTCTAATTGCCGGCATATATGGATCCTATACATTGGGCGCGAACAACGTTGCCAATGCAACCGGGGTTTTCGTCAGAGCGGGAATGCTGACTCCGGTAGCAGCGTCGGTGATCGGCGGGCTATCAATAGGGCTCGGTGTCATAACATACAGCAAGCCGGTAATGAGAACGGTGGGCAGCAGAATAACGAAGATGAGCGACTTTGCCGCGCTCGTTGCAGTACTCGGGCAGGATATCACCGTTCATATATTTACATTTATCGGTGTGCCGGTTTCGACGTCACAGGCTATTGTCGGTGCGGTTATGGGTGTGGGCCTGGTGAAATCGGGTAAATCGGTAAACCTGAAGGTGTTCGGCAAAATTGCGCTTGGATGGTTGAGCACACCGACCGCATCTTTCATCATAGCGCTCGGTATTCTCCAGATAAGAAGACTATTTTTCTGATGGAAGCGGTGATATCGTGTTTGTTAGAAGAGCTTACATTTTTTCATACCATGAGATAACTGCGCGCAAAAAACCTCCGATAACCCTGCATCTTCACACTGCCTACACAGGTAAAAGAGAAACATGAAATAGTCGACATTATTTGACATGAATCGTTTCGTACCGTATTATAAATAGGGAGAGGGAAACCTTACATGTACAATGGTGATAATGAAACCAAAAAAACCCGTAGAAAAAACTGGCTCGACATAATTGTTAAAGCCGTTCTTGCGGGGATATTTGCCATCAGTGTCCTTTTAAATATTGTTCTGATTATCGTTGTTGTGGTTATGGGCCTTATAACTGCTCAGAAGGACAGGGAGTTCGTCCAAAAGGGGTATACTAAGATATATGCAGATGAAAAATTCCCATTCTCCAATCCAGATTCCTCCGATGAGATCGCGGTGATATGGGTAAACGGCGTTATTTCAGAGTATGATTCCACTGACGGCATGTTCGGTTATGTTGAAAATCCTGTAAATGCGGTGCGTAATAGGCTGAACATCATACGTGAGGATAAAAACATACGGGGCGTGCTGCTCGTGATTGAAAGTCCGGGTGGGAGTGTAACGGCAAGCGACATTCTCTACAATGCGATCATGGATTTTCGCGCTCAAAGCGGGATTCCCGTTGTCAGCTTTATCAAACAGATGGCGGCTTCCGGTGGATACTATATCGCCTCAGCCACCGATGAGATCGTCGCGTACCCGACTGCGCTTACCGGCAGTATCGGAGTTATAATGTATAATTTCAATTTTAAAGGGCTTATGGATAAATACGGAATCGAGTATGTTGCGGTCAAGTCGAGCAAACACAAAGACTCGATGTCTCCCTTCAAGGAGGTAGACAGGGAAGAGCTCGCCTGGAATCAAAATATTGTCGACCGTCTTCTTGACCGGTTCATAGATGCAGTGGCGGAGGGCAGGAAAGGCCTGACCCGTGATCAGGTGGTAAAGCTTGCCGATGGCCGGCTTTACCTGGCAGAAGATGCTCGAGCCCTCGGACTTGTCGACCAGGTCGGCCACATGCAGGACGCTGTAAAGATACTATCCGATATAGCGGGCATCACTACTCCCGCAATTGTTGAGTTTACACGAGGGAGAGGACTTCTCGAAAAACTCGGGCAGTTTTCATATAAGATTAAAATGCCGCACATACTGACTGGACTGTTTTTGCAGGATACGATACATAATACTGCAACAGAGTCCCCTGCATTCTACTATATACTGGATGGAGTGCCGTTTTCAAAATAACACCACCGGCAACCTCACAAATATACGTTATGATGCGGGCTGCTAACAAACCTGTTTTCGACCATAGAAAGATGGTAAAAAATCGCACAATATGTGCTATACTGGCTATACAGGTCATCTGTCTTTTTCTAAAGTGGCGTACGTCCCTTGCGGGATGTATCCCTGGCGGGATGTATCAAAAAATAACTTATTTGGAGTTACTTAAAAGGGAGAAATGTGATGAAAAGGATATCACTTCTGCTGGTCCTCCTGCTGATTGTACCGGCAGGCTTCGCTTTCGCAGATCAAATTCCCGGTTCGCAGTACTACTATTTAGGCAGCGGTATCAGCTATTTTCCGCTTGGGTCGAGCGGCGCGGCTGATTTCATGCGCATGGAATCGAATCTGTATAACCCGGCGGCGCTTGCCGACACCAAACGAATTACCTCGAGCCTTTCGCTCGGCGGATTCGGCGGTGATAACTTTCTTCTTAATTTCGGCGCAAGTTTTCCAACCACCATCGGTATCATTACGGGCAATGTGCTCGCCCTTACCTCACCGTCGGGGGTGAGTGCAGGGGATGTAATTGGCGTGAAGGGCACGTTCTCAAAACCGGTAAGTGAACAGTGGCTGTTCGGAGCAGGCATCAATGTGGGTTTTGCAAATGACGGACCGGAGCGGGATTTTCTTGCATCCTTTGATATTGGAACAATATACAGAAAAGAAGTCGGTGGCACGGGCTTCGGATTTTTCGATCATTCGGTCGGGCTGGCCCTGAAGAATATCGGAAAGAATATTTCCTATTCAGGCTACGATGCGTTTCCGCCGCTTGAAGCCGATCTCGGCGTGCAGGCTGAAGTAATACGGCAGGGTATATACGCGGCGCGGCTTTCAACGCATGCGGCCGTTCCGTTTAATCCGTTCAATTTTTTTGCCGGGATTGGCCTTGAAAATATCTTCTTTGATATGGTCAATGTCAAGCTCGGGCTGGGTTTGGGAGTGGAGGATGTCGGCCCCTTCTCAGCCGGGGTTGATCTGAACTTTGATATAAAGGATACCGGTGTCCAGCTCTCCTATTCGCTTCTGCCGACCGATTTCAACGGGAGCAGGCAGATTGTGCATAATGTGGGAATAAACGTCGCCTTCGGCACGTACGATAAGAAGCCGCCTGAGGCATCGGTTGATGCCGAGCGGGAATATTTTTCACCCAATCATGACGGAATCAACGACCGGGCAAAACTCGATACCAATATTAGCGACAATACAATGGTATTCGGCTGGAAGCTGGACATCACCGATGCTCGGGGAAATCCGGTGAAGTCTTTTGAGGCGAAAGATGTGAGAAAGATCAGAAAAATGACATTGCCAAAGTACTTCAAACGGGTATTCTCGAAAAAACAGGAGGTGGAAATACCGAAATTCATAGAATGGGACGGTGAGGATTCCGCGGGGAATGTTGTGCCCAACGGTGAGTACAGCTATGTCCTGACAGCCTGGGACGAGAATAACAACAAAATTATTACTAAAAAGAGGCAGATCATTGTTGATAACGTTACCCCCATTGTTGAAGCGAAGGTGAAAGATCTTCTCTTCAGCCCGAACGATGACGGGGTAAAAGATACCCTGGATATCGCAGTAAAGAGCGCAAATATTGGAAAAGACGATGCAATTATAATACGGATCAGCGATAGAGACGGAAACACGGTACTGGAAGAGAAGAAAACAGGCTCTGTCCCGGAAGTCTTTAAATGGAACGGCAGAGACCAGAGCGGGGCACTCGTCAAGGAGGGAGTGTATAAATTCACGATTACAGCATCGGACTTCGCGGACAACCGGACCGAATCCTCCGTGGACGGTATCGTCGTCAGAACAAAATATGAAGATATATCCGCCTCTCCGGTGCTCAAAGCCTTTTCACCCAACGGTGACGGCTATTCGGATATGGATGATATACGACTGTTTTCAAGCGGCACGGAGGGGCTCATTAACTGGGACCTTCGTATCGTCGATGAAAAGGGGAGTGTTGTGAGGGAGTACAACGGCAATAAGGTTTTTCCGGATGTCATAAGTTTTGACGGAAAAGACAGCAAGGGTGCTGTTCTACCCGACGGGCTCTACTCACTTGAATTCAGGCTTTTCTTCGAAAGCGGGAATCATCCCGAGTCATTCTACAAGTTTATTCGAATCGACAATACGCCGCCTTCCATAACTGTCAGCTCGAACGTTACGGCATTTTCTCCCAACGGTGACGGCGTGAAAGACACCATGAATATCGTACACACCATAAAATCCAGCGAGGGGGATATTTTCGAGGCGAAGATCGTCAATGCCGCCGGCGCAACGTTCAAGACATTCGAATTCGGCACGAATCCGCCGAAGGTAATTGTCTGGGACGGGATAGGGGACAACAACACTCAGCCCGTTGAGGGTACATATACATATATCATTACCGGAAGAGACAAGGTAGGAAACAGCACAGTGGCGAGCTTCGGACCCATCAAGCTTGTGACCGGTTTTGAAGAGGTGTCTGTCGAACCGAACGAGTATATTATATCGCCGAATGGGGACGGTATAAAGGATAGTGTTACATTCAAACTGCATACGAGCAGTATGGAGGGAATCGTTGAGTGGAAGCTCGATATTCGGGACAGGAATAATGCGGTGGTGCGGTCATTCAACAATCAGAATATGGGAAAACTGCTGCCGACTGATCTGTTGTGGAACGGGAAAACGGATGCGGGTGTGCAGGCAGAGGACGGCCTGTACTCCGCAGTGCTGAGTGTACTGTACGATGCGGGCAATAATCCAATCTCGAAACCGAAGGACATTCGAATCGATACGCAGGCTCCCTCGATCGAGGTGTATGTCGAAGATTTGAACATTTCGCCGAATAACGACGGTGCAAAGGAAACGCTTACTATTTATCAGAGAATGCGGGGCGATAAGGATGACACCTACACAGGCGAAATCAGGGGCCTAGGCGGTGAAGTGGTAAAGAGCTTCAACTGGGTCGGAAATCCTCCCAGTGAGATTGTATGGGACGGTCGCGATGACAGCGGGAATCCTCTTGCAGAGGGGGCGTATTCCTACTCTATCAGAGGAAAGGATGCGGCTGGAAACAAGGCCGAAGGGAGTATAACCAATATTGTTCTGACAACAGAGTATGAAAAGGTGAGCCTTCTGGCAAGTGAACGGGGGATATCCCCCAACAACGACGGGACATTCGATAAGGTTGTTTTCACTCCCGTTCTTACTTCCGAGAAGGGTCTCATTTCCTGGAGCATTGATATCATCGACAGTCAAAACCGGCTGATTAGAAAAATTGGTGGGAGCGGCATACCACCTGCTGCACTGACGTGGGACGGAACCGGTGGAGACGGCGGTATTGTGCTTGATGGAGAGTATGGCTATACCATGCGGCTTATATATAAAAGCGGTAATCATCCTGAAAGCAAACCCGGTACAATCACCGTGGATACAAAAGCTCCCGGGTATCTTTTCGTCGTTTCTCCCAAGCTTTTTTCACCCGACGGGGACGGCGAGGCCGATACGCTGTATATCAACGCCGAGATAAGCGACAAAAACGGCGTCCGTGAGTGGGACATTACCCTGTACAGGGTCTGGGACGGCAAACCCGATAGAAGCACACCTCTGAAGAAATATACCGGGCAGGGCAGTTTTAAAGAGACCCTGCACTGGGACGGTTTTTCCGATCCGGTGCGGATGCCTGAAGGATTTACTCCCCCGGATTTATATACGTATCGGAAAGTAGGGAACAAGTGGGAGGTACTGGTAGACTCGGCAAGCAATTACATAGCGGAGCTCAGGGCGTCGGATAGTTATAACAACAGCATTACGGTAACGAGGAGCTTCGAAACGGACATTCTCGTTATAAAAACATCCGAGGGTCTGAAAATAATGATCAATTCCATTCAATTCGAGTTCGATAAATCAGACCTGCTTCCGCAGAGTTTTCCGATATTGAACAGACTGATCGAGATTCTCGACAAGTTCCCGGCGTACAAGATCAGAGTGGTCGGACACACGGATTCGATCGGATCGGATGAGTACAACCAGAAGCTTTCCGAGCGGCGTGCATTTTCGGTGTACAAGTATCTCGTTGCGCACGATATTGATAAGGACAGGCTGACAACTGAAGGCAAGGGAGAAAAGATGCCCATTGACGATAACGGTACTGAGGCAGGGCGGGCGCGAAACAGACGTGTCGAGTTCTACCTGACGAGGTAACACCTGAACACGGGAGAGATCGTTTCTATTGTTGAATGTCACCTGTTCAAGCACCTGATTAATCCAGTTGAGCGTATATAACCTCCGCTCACATGTCGCGGAGAGTACGCCGCGTATCAGCGGCAATACCCAGAAGATTGGCAGGGGCTCCTGTCGATGCTCCATGTTCGCGGAGCATTCCTGTTGACGATGCAGAATACCGGATTTATATTCCCTCCATCCAGATTCAGTAACCATTCAGATGATTCAAGAGACGGAGTTGCTTCTGTTGTGGAAAAAAAACCAACAATAGTTGCCATGGACCTTGAGGGCGTTCTCGTTCCGGAGATATGGATTGCAGTATCTGAAAGAACCGGCATTGAGAAGCTTCGTCTCACCACGCGTGACGTCTCCGATTACGATGAGCTCATGCAGATGCGGCTCAAGATATTGAAGGAGAATCATCTTACCCTGTCCGACATACAGGATGTAATTAATTCGGTGGACCCGCTTGAAGGCGCAAACGATTTTCTCGACTGGGTGCGTGATCGGTCGCAGGCTGTTATCCTCTCGGACACATACTATGAGTTTGCCCTCCCCTTGATGAAAAAGCTCTCATACCCCACGCTGTTCTGCAATAACCTTGAAACGGATGAAAACAATACAATCGTAAACTACCATCTGCGCATAAGGGATGGAAAGAAAATGGCGACAAAAGCGTTCAAGGATCTCGGCTTCAGAGTCATATCGATGGGAGATTCCTACAATGATACGACGATGCTCGGTGAGGCTGATGTGGGGATACTCTTCAGGCCTCCTGAGAATGTCGTACGCAAATTTTCGCAGCACAGGGTGTTTTACGAGTACAATGAGCTTAAAACATACTTAAAAGAATTATTATAGGGCATCTGTTATTTATTCCGGTCACATTGCGTATTGACTGAATTAAGGTAGAAACCATGAAGACGATAAAAGTCGGTATTCTGGGGCTTGGCACTGTCGGGTCCGGTGTGTATGAATTGTTGCGTAAAAACGGTGATCACATCAGCACAAAATCGGGTGTCAGAATAATAATTGAAAAGACCGCTGATACGGATGTGCAGAGAAAGGCTGCATTGGGAATTCCCGACGGAGTTTTTACAACCGCCGCTTCGGATGTCCTGGAAAATCCTGACATTGATGTCGTCGTCGAACTGATAGGTGGCACCACAATTGCGAAAGAACTAACAGTGCAGGCAATACGAAACGGAAAACACATTGTTACAGCCAACAAAGCTCTTCTGGCGACCCACGGAAGAGAAATATTCGAAGAAGTGCTGAAATCGAAGGTAGAGCTCGGATACGAGGCATCAGTCGGCGGCGGTATACCGATCATTAAAACCATACGCGAGGCCCTTATCGGAAACACGATACAGAAGATCGTCGCAATTCTGAACGGAACCACAAACTTCATTCTTACCAGTATGACCCGGGAGGGGCTCGACTTCCGGGCGGCGCTTGAAAAGGCACAGGAGCTTGGTTTTGCAGAGGCGGACCCCACTCTTGATGTTTCAGGGGGTGATGCGCGCCATAAGATCACCATACTCTCCTCGCTTGCATTCAGTTCATATATCGATCACGACAGGGTGTATGTCGAGGGGATCGAGCACATCTCGGAGCGGGACATGGAGTACGCTGATGAGCTCGGGTTTGTTTTAAAGCTTCTCGCTATTGCCGAGAAGACCGAGCAGGGGGTGCTCGTCAGGGTGCATCCGGCCCTTGTTTCCGGGGACGATCCCCTCGCGGCGATAAGCTGGGAAGATAATGCGGTTATGGTGTATTCGGATTTTCTGGGCAAATCGATGTACTACGGAAAGGGAGCAGGCGCCTATCCCACAGCGAGCGCCATCGTCGCCGATATAGCCGATATTGCCCATAAGGTGAAAAGCGATGGTGAGTATGACCGCTATTCATATGTATTCAACAGAAATCTTCCGCAATTACCATTTGAAAGCAGTGTTTCCCGATACTACCTTCGTTTTCATGTGCTCGACCGACCCGGCATCCTGTCGAAGATAGCGGGAATACTGGGAAAGAATCAAATCAGCATTGCCTCTGTTATACAGAAAGAAACCGAAGAAGAGCATGAATATGTTCCACTCGTAATGCTGACCCATTCAGCCCGTGAGTCAAATATGAAAAAAGCGGTTTCCGAAATAAATGTGCTCGACGAGCTTGAAGGTGCAGGAGTCATCTTAAGAGTAATCGATGAAGATCACAGCTGACGAAAAAACCCACTTGAAACACATCCAACACGAATTGACCGGAAGGAGCCCTTGACCTATGCAGAAAGCAGTGCAGTTCGGAGCGGGAAATATCGGCCGAGGATTTATGGGCCAGCTTTTTTATGAAGCAGGATACGAAACGATATTCGTCGATGTTTCGCCCGATATAGTCCTGCTGATCAATGAAAAAAAACAATATCCCCTCAGGCTTTTAGATGCACGGACCAGAAGTGAAATAGACCTCACAATCGATCGCATACGCGCGATTGACGCGGACAAAGTGCCCGATGTAACTGAAGCTGTTGCGAATGCAGATGTAATCGGCACCGCGGTCGGGGTCGGGAACCTCGTGTCGATTGCGCCGCTGGTTATCAGTGGAATTCAGCTTCGGTTTGAGAGAAGTGCTAGGCCGGTGGATATCTATCTCTGCGAAAATACACTCACCGCCTCGAAAATACTCAAGGATGCGGTTATGCGTGATATGGATGAACCATTGAAGAAATGGACTGAAGAAAACATCGGCTTTGTGGGAACCATTGTCGCGCGAATGGTTCCCTCAAAAAGCGACCGATTCGGGGTGGATGACCCTCTCTTCGTTACGGCCGATTCCTTCCATGCGCTTCCCTATGATGGTAACGCAGTAAGAGGAACGCCTCCCGCTATAGAGGGTATAAGAGCGGTGGATAATTTCGAAGCCGAGGTAACACGCAAGCTCTTCACCTATAATCTGGGGCATGCTGCCCTTGCGTATCTCGGGTATCTCAGGGGATTTACCTATGTGCATGAGCTGTTTGAGGACGCCGCTCTTCTGACCTACTTCAACGGTGCCCTCGATGAAATATCGGAAGCACTCATTGTGCGATTCTCAAAAGATCTTGACAGGGAAAGCCAGGATTGGGTGAGGGCTGATATCAATCTTCGTTTCAGTAATCCGATGATACTGGATACGGTGTACCGGGTAGGCCGCGATCCAATCAGAAAACTCGGACCGCACGACAGGCTGGTAGGAAGCGCCCGCCTCTGTTTAGAGCAGGAAATATTTCCTGAGAACATCGCAGTGGTATGTGCTGCTGCATTCTGCTATGATTATCGAAAAGACAGTGAGGCGGTTAGACTGCAAAAAATGATCAAGGAATCGGGGATAGAACGTACAATGATGGAAGTGTCCGGAGTTGATCCGGAAAGTGAGCTTGGCAGCAAGATCGTAAGTTCTTACCTCAAGCTTTTTGAGAAGAAAAAAAAGTGAAGCTAAACCGGCGAGCGATTGTGTGTTCGGTGCAATAGGATCCTACCTTCAAAGCCTTATGCGAATTTTTATTCTTTTAACGCTGTATATCTATATACCCATATAGAGACCTATTAAAACTTACCCTTGACAAAAAAGTAACTATTTTTATAATATAATTGGTAGTAATATGTTTGAATTTTGAAATCATTAAAAAGCGGCGTACCTCCCCCAGGGGAAAGTCCTTGGCGGGATATGTCCCCGGTGGGGCCGATCCTTGACAGGGCTGGGTATCAAAAAGTAAATTGTTCTAAGTTGCTTAGAAGCTTACTACTAAAAGCATTCTTCATTTTTATATAAGACAAATTATGCGAATAACGATTTTTCGATAGTATTTATTAATCAAAACCATAATTAATTTATATTTTTACAATAAAATAAGGAGGTGATGAGAACCGGTTTGATTGGGAATTGCTTGTAATATTTATTAAAAGTGTGTTGCTGAATTGTGAATATCAGGCAATTCTCATGTAAGGAGTACCGTAAAGGGTTTATCAAAATTATGTTATTAAAGGAGATTAAAATGAGAAAGAAACTGGTGTGGTTTGGAGTAGTGATGATCTTTGTATTGGCTACAGCAGTGTTTGTTTTTGCAGGTGCAGGGAAAAAAAAGCCTGCAGAAGAGCAATTTATCACAATTCACTGGGCACAGTGGGCGCCTGCGGATTATCTCGAGAAGCTCTCCGAAGGTTTTACAGCGGAAACCGGAATAAAGGTAGTTGTCGAGCAGACTCCATGGGAAACATTTGTGCAAAAGTACAACACGGAGATGAT
>CAZGJW010000022.1:0-30259 GCA_964525675.1 uncultured Spirochaetota bacterium | reverse complement strand
AAGGACCGTACAGGCAGGCTTGTGCAGGCGGTTCAGAACATGGTCCAGCTCAAAGTAGAGATGCTTTCAAGGTATACCACCGATGCTCTGAGAACCAGGACAGAAAACATACTGCGGGAAAAACAGCTTGTTCTCGACGACCTGGAGAAGATGCTGGGCATTCACGTAACCGACATTCTGGAAAAAAAACGCTCCTCATTCGAAAAACTGGCAGGCGAGCTCAACGTACTGAGCCCGCTCAATACCCTCTCACGGGGGTATGCAATAATTTCGAGATCAATGGACAACAGGCCGGTGTTCTCCTTTTCAGAGGTGCAGAGGGACGAAGAGATCAAATCTATGTTGAAGGACGGCGTAATATTCAGCAGGGTACTAAAAACAGAGAAACACAAGCACGAACTATAGATCCGTCCCCAAGCGTTGTTAGTAAGACGTACAGTGTTCGAACAGTATCAAAAAAAATTGATAAAAATTATGGAGCAGTTATGGATCAATCTATAAGTTTCGAAGATGCACTGAAACGCCTGGAGGAAATCGTAAAAGAACTGGAAAGAGGCGATGTCGAGATAGAGAAGGCGCTTATGCTGTTTGAAGAAGGAACGAAATTATCCAGGATATGTGCGAAGAAATTATCACAGATTGAGCGGAAGGTTCAGATCCTGACAAAAGGCAAAAACAATGAAGATGTATTGGAGCTCTTTCAGGATATTGATGACGAGCAACAGTAACAGGACCAAACTTTTTTGTGGATTTGTGCAATGTGCCGATAATAAATACCGTATATCAGCTCAAAGCAGGCTGCATTCTATCAGGTAATAAACAGGCAAGTAGATGAAGATACGCTCAAAGGTATTGATCGTCGTGCTCCCCCTTCTGGTATTTCCCATGGTGCTTGTCGGGTTTTCTTCATTTATCTCCGCTAAAAACGGTATTACAAAGGTTGCAAAGGAATTTTTAAGCTATAAGACACTCGAAATGTACAAGTACTGCCGCAGGCAGGAAGACATTCTTATCGGTACGGGACTGACAAACCTTGGTGATTACCGCAAGCTTGCAAAGAGGTCCGCACAGGAATATGCCGATGCGATAAGACTTTCTGAAACAGGCTATTTTATTGTATTCGATTCAACAGGAAACCTCATTTTTCCCCGTGATGTCATCCAGGATGTATCCATCCAACAGGATGTATCCATTCAGGATGTATCCATTCAGGATATATCGGGACTGGAATTTTTTAAAGAGGTTACCGGAAATGAGAAAGGCCTTATTACCTTCACTCTGGACAGGATAAACCGCGTCGGTTATTACATCTATTTCGAACCCTGGGACTGGTATATTCTGCTCAGTGAGAAGGATTCCGTATTCTTCAAAGACGCACACAATATACGAAAGCAGGTGGCCTATACCCTCGGCCTGACCCTTATTGTAGCCGCAGGCCTCATCCTCCTGTTTATCAAGAAATTAACCGATCCAATCGGAAATGTCGTCCAGACGATGAAGAGCATCATTACGAGCAACGACCTTTCAAAACGCGTCCGGATAGAGTACGACGATGAAATCGGCTACCTCGCAACATGGTTCAACAGAATGGTCGGCGATCTGGAACTCGCCTACAATCAGGTAAAAAAATATGCATACCGGAGTGTGCTTGCAAAAAACAGCGAGGAGCGGATTCGGCATATTTTTCAGAAATACGTACCGGCTGAAATAATCGATGAAGTGCTGAAGACAAAGGGTGATATGCTGCTTGTAG
Organism: uncultured Spirochaetota bacterium; assembly: GCA_964525675.1. Taxonomy (GTDB): domain Bacteria; phylum Spirochaetota; class B62-G9; order B62-G9; family DRHN01; genus CAYSRJ01. The sequence continues at coordinate 28,506 of CAZGJW010000022.1, read as the reverse complement.
GAAAAAAACAGTTAGCGACTATCCTCTTCTCGGATATACGAAGCTTTACCTCCATTTCCGAACGTCTCTCTGCCGAGGAGCTCGTCAAATCCCTGAACACCTACTTTAACATTATGGTTAGTATAATAATCGCGCACAAGGGCACTATTGACAAGTTTATCGGCGATGCAATTATGGCTATTTACGGTGCCCCCGTAGAATACAAAAATGATCCCCTGCAGGCCGTAAATACCGCAATCGCAATGATCGGAGCGCTCGAAGATTTCAATAAAAAACAGGTTCGTATGGGAAGGCCCTCGTTCAGAATCGGAGTAGGGGTGAACACCGGAGAGGTGATAGTCGGAAACATAGGCTCGAACCAGAAGCTCGATTATACCTGCATCGGAGATGCGGTCAACCTGGCATCGCGTCTCGAAGGATTGACAAAGATGTACGGTGTCCCGATTATCATCAGTGAAAACACATACGCCCATGTCAAGGATTCTGTCCCTACCCGTGAGATCGACGCTGTCAGGGTGAAAGGAAAAATACAGCCGGTAAAGATATTTCAACCGTATAAAGTACTGGGGAAAGACCAGAAAAAGGCCTATGCTCAGTTTAATGACGGCATTCAACACTACAGGGATAAAAAATTCGAGGAGGCGTTAATCCTCTTTTCATCTTGTAATAAACTACTGCAGGGAGATTCCCCGAGCTCGCTCTACATAGATCGATGCAAAGAGCTGATGGTGAATCCTCCTGCGAAGGATTGGGATGGCGTATTTACGGCAAAAACGAAATAGAATTTTAATCTCAGGTATACTGCTACTTTTAGCTGCAGGTCTCCTGACCATATCGCCTGTGACGGCAAAATGCAGCCTTATATTTTACGATCCGGACTTCGACATCTCAATGGGCTCAATCAGCTACTTTGCCGGAAGTGGTGAAAACAACCCCGTGATCAGCCCCGGTATTTATTTCGGAGGGTACCTGGGTATGAAAAGCCCCCTTTTCGCAAATTATTTCAAAACACAGCGTATCTATAACATATTCGAGGTGGGTTTGGCACTGAATGAAATTACAATGGACCCAGATTCAGGAGACAGGGAGCTTCTCATAACTGTTCCGCTGCTCATCGATTTTGCTTACAGACTGAACATCACAAAAAAATTCCTGTTCCTTCCGTTTGCAGGAATGGGATTTTCCTTCACACATATACCCCATATAAGTGAAAATTCCACAAACATTTCGCCTCTTATAACCGTTGGAGCCCAGCTCAAGTACCTGATAACCGATACTACCTCATTAAAGTTACAATTCGATTACGGTATTGCTCTTGACAACAGAACAGACAGCGGTATTATACAATTCATCAAAGTGAGATTTCCTGTACCCTTTATCCCGTAATCCACACAGTACAACAAAGGAGGTGCGTATTATTGAACCTCATCGGGGGTTATTGGAGGTATTGGAGAGCGCGCTTATGGCACAACGCTCAGGAGAGTGAAACGATATCGCCGACCCTGATTTTCTTTTCGAAGTACATAATCTTCCCCTTGGAAATGGTGGGGTATGCTTCCGAAACCATAACATTTCCAATGAACGTCAACTTCTCACCTTCTTTCCTGTACACGCCGAGCACATCTCCCCTCTTTACGCCGTCCTTCGTACCCAGATTAAAGAGGAAACTGCTCGAAGATGAGAGCTGAATAATCACACCGGTTTTTGCCTTTTCTCCGGCAAATACGACTGCAGACTTTTCAGTGCCGGAACGGATCTCCTTGTTGATGCGGATAATCTCTGAAAGTGCAACATCAGTATAATCAGACTCCTGGTATTCTCTGATAATCTCTTCATACTTCTCCAGGGCTTCTGAATAATATCCGTTCTCATAGGAGTGTCGTGCGCTTTTTATTATTTCATTGGCAGCTTCATTCATCTGCTGCCGCTTTTTCTTCGCCTCCTGTTGCTGCTCCAGGGAATTTATGGTGCCTATCTCCTTCAGAGAGTCCCTTGTTTTTGAAGATTCCGGATACTCGGTTATGATCGTTTCAAGCGTTTTTTTGGCCGATTCGTACTGCCCGCCCCGCTTTAAATTAATAGCAGTTTGAAAAAGAGCATCTGCATTCTCATCAATACTCTTCTTCTCACTCGTAGTGCGCTGGGCAATTAATTGCTCAAGAATCGATTCAGCCCTGGTGTATGCTCTGTTCTTGTAGTCGGTGGTACCGGCAATGGTATATACGGTATAGTAACGTGAGAGAGCCTCCTTCAAATTACCGAGCTTTTCCAGCTTTGAGGCAGATTCAAAAGTTTCAGCAGCGACTTTATTCAAATCCACCCGTTTCTGCTCATTTTCTGCCAACGACAGCACATTACGCACAAGCTTTTCCTCTACGTCTAATTCCCTCTTTTCACCGACTCCCTGCTGTCTCGCCCTTTCTATGATGGGCAGTATAGTATTGAGCTCATCGATTCCCCTGGTATATTCTTTATTTGAAAGGTACCCGAGCGCTTTACTGTACACGGTATTCAGCTCTCTTCTGAAGGTGATGTATTCCTGCTGTGAGGTCAGTGTACTCTGGAATTTTTCCTCGGTTGCCTTTAACTCCGCCTGCTTTTCTCTTAGTTCCTGTTCGATCCCCTTGATTCTATCACTGTAGAGGCTTATCTCCCTGTTCAATTCACTTTGTTTCTGCTGGAGCACCTTCTCATATTCCTGTTTCGCTTTCTCCATCTCGCCTCTTGCCTGATCTTTCGACTGAAGCAGCTCCCTGTTCAGCCGTATCCTCTCCTTCTCCAGCTCTTCATCGACATTTGAGACGCCACTTGCTACAATTCTCTGCCGCGTCTCCTCGAGCTTTCTCTGAAACTCCTCGTTAAGTGCCTGCTCTTTCTCTGAAAGAATTTTATCCTGATTCTCCAGGAAAAAATCTCTTTCCTTTTGAAGGGTCGAAAGCCTCTGTTTTACTTCACCAAGCTTCTTTTTCTGGTCAGCAACCTCCGCTTCAGACCGGCGCCGTATCTCCTTGATGACCTGCTCTTCAACGCCCGATACATTTTTCCCGACAACCTGTTCCCTGGTTCGTTCCCTGTTCAGCATGATGTAAAATCCAATCCCAGATGTAAAAATAACAACAATTGCCACATTCACGATGAGCGGGAGAAGCAACCCTTTCTTTTCGCTTTTAATAACCTCGTCTGCATAGGCTGGAGTCTTCTCCTTGTTGATCTCATCCTCTATCAGGTGATATATCTCATCCTCACTCGCCTCGGAGAAGATTTCATCCCGTTCCCCTTCCTCGAGCCCTTCCTGGAGCTGCGCATAGTTGATGATCTCGTCAACCACGTCCTGTGAAACCGGCTGATCACTGTTAGTGACATACTGCAGATCAAGAACAGGGATAAGCTTTTCCTCGGCCCTCAAAAAATATTTTACCGGCATCCGTTCTCCACCGCCGGGAATTCTCGCATGACCCTTTAATTTTATGTATCCCTGTACCCTGTCGACTGTAAATCCGTAAAAATCTTTCTGATCCTTGATGAACAGTATATGTTCTGCACGCGGCTTTTGCTCGCCCGGGAGAGGGATACAATCGAGAAGGCTTTTCACCTCCACACCGGTTTCAAGTGTAAACGATGACTTTGCCGGTTGTTTACTGAACAGGATTTTCTCTATTTGATCCGGTTCAACACCGAGGATGTACCCGTTCAGCGTAAAGCAGAGTATTCTGTCTTGTGCTGCATCATTCATTGCGTACTTTTTCCATTTCTGCCAATAATTCTTTATCAAACCCGTACCGATCCTGTATATCACTGAAAATACTGTTCCCGGCCTCCCTGTCAAGATAGCTGTACAGGAGACGGCCCTTCAGCAGGAGTATGTATGGGTAACGTTCGGAGTCCCTGTTGTTATCAAGGTAATAGTCAATTTCGCCAAGAAGATCCTGCAGAATGATTCTGTCTGATGTCCTGTCGTACAGATTCGTCAGGACTGTGTAGAAATTTTCATACAATTCACCGCCCGCATCATTTATGTACAGGGGCCGTAATTCCCCGTACAGGGAGAGCGCCCGGTCATAATTATCCGCATGCATCTCAGATTCCAGCAAATAATAAAACGCGTACTGAAAAAACTCATAGGCGGGATAGTCCCGCAGATACTTGAAAAAATAATCCGCAGCTGTTTCGAAGTTGCCCTCATTGAAATAACAGTACCCAATTTCATAGAGGCTCAGCGGAACAAAGCTCGAACCGGGATAAATATTCAACAGGAGATTGAACTGCGCTCGCGCATCTTGCCAGGATTGCTTCCCTATCTGTTCCATGCCTGACGAAAATATCTCCCTGTCCTCCTCACCGCTAAAGGGCGTAATCTCCACAGCACTCATATTGAAACGGTCCTTCCGGGTGTCAGTCGATATCTTTGCAAGCTTCATGAGGTTATATCCAGTCAGGCTTCCAAAAATAAGGCTCGAAATCGTAAACGTACTTGTTCCAGTGGCATCACCATGGATGTTGCTCGCGGCCGCTCCTCCAGCGGAAACTAAAAAAAATCCCGCAGTGAATAGTGTTTCCACGAATGTTGTTCGTTTCAGGCGGGCGTTCGCTGCGTTTGATATGTATATTCCCCCCTCCCTGCTCTGTATCTCATACACACCGCCGGGTATGTTCTTTATCAAAAGAGGTGTTTTTCCGGCATGCACATCATTCATATACAGGTCTTTCCCCTTTTGATAGAGCACAAGGTCCACACTGAGCGGGACCAGATTATAAAACTGCAGTTGAGACCTTGCCCCCGTCTGCTGAACGGTATCCTTGATTACCTCATATCCTTTTTTTTGAATCAGAATCTTGACCGAATCCCCGGTAAATTCCCGCAATCGGTACGGTGTTTTACCGATATACTTTTTTCCAAAGAAAATATCGGCGCCGATCGGATCAGTGTTAATAAACAGTTCATCCGCCCAGGCCCACTGCAAACAGACAATAAAGATAAGAAAGGTAATAACGAGTTTTTTCATCCCGCACACACCATATCTTTATTTTTGGTTTAATCTATTAAGATTCTGGTTTTTTGCACCAGAATTTTTATGCTCAACTGACTATTAATAGTTTTCACTATTGATAGTCGTCACTATTGATAGTAGTCACTATTGATAGTCGTAAAACCGCCATCCAATTTCACAGGTTACTGCATTCAGCGGAGAATCACGATACGAAACCGTAAGAAGCCCCAGTTTAACAGTTAAATTATTGTCTTTCCTGAAATTGAAGTTAAAGCCGATGCCGCCGCTTGTATATAAATCCATTGAGGTAAACACCTCATTGTTTACGGAGAGTGAAGAGCGCGCCATACCGATATTGAACGAGAAGAGCAATCTGTCGATAATACCCCGCCCCGGGATTGCATAGCGTACCGACGTAGCGAACGGAAGGATTACGTTCTGCGATGAAACATAGGAATCCCCTTTCTTACTGAGTATCATAAACCCCGTCTGAAGGCCGAAACCGATGGGGACTATATCCTTTAGCGGATAGTATATGTATGATACTTCTGCGTATACACCAGGTGAATACAGTTTCCCCCAGTCGAGGGTCGGAATAAGTAACCCAAGGCTTGTCGAAAGCACAGTTTCGGTTTTCGAGTCCTTTATACTACCGAAAGATCTGCGGGAGGTTTTCACCTCTTTCGGTTTCTCTTCCAATGCGCATTGTCTTATCTGCTCAACAGACATACTCCCGATTTTTCCTAATATCGCAAAAAACGCATTCTTTTCAGTGGTCACATTTTCCTGGGAAACGTCGAGTATAAGACCGCTTTCAAGGTAGTACACCTTGCCCCTCACGATAATACTGCCAATCTCGATATAGTAGTATCCAAAAAATATCCTGCTGATCCGCCTTTTCTTTGCGACACTCAATAGAAAATCTTTCTCCCATAGATTTATCGAACGATCCTGATAGTACTCCGTCAAACCCCTTTCATCTATTATGGATACATCTTTTTTCTTTTTGTCATTTTGCATTTCTCCATATACGCATAATGGTATCCGGTACATCAAATCATCGTAGGTTTCATCACCGGTCAAATTCTGGAAGTAGTAGAGTAAAACCCTTCCCTCGCTCTTTCCGAAGAGTGGGACCGCGCAAATCATACAGAGCACCAGTGAAGCCATCAACATTCGTAATTTCATTGTTTTTATCTCACTACGCTTAGATCGATCGTATCACCGGCCGAAAGCTTGCATTCAGTAAAAAAACCCCGATTCACCTCCAGTGCATACCTGCACTTATTCCTGGAACGCACGGGTAAAAGTGAATAGGGTTCCATATCATATATATCGGTCACTTTCCCATTTTCATCCAAAAAAGCGATGGAAAGCGGAATCTTTGTATTTTTCATCCAGAATGCCAGGTACTGATCCTCCTTGAATATAAAAAGCATACCCTCATGCCGGCCGAGCTCTTCCCTGTGCATAAGACCCTTCTTTCGTTGAGCCTTAGTGCGCGCTAGTTCAACTGAGAGCGGCCGCCCGTTGATGCTGAGTGTAAAGGTTTTAGATTTGAACACACTGCAGGACGCAAAGAGAAATAAACAGAGTATGCATAAAAGAGCTGTTTTTTTCATCAGCAGGTTCTCCCGCACTTTTGTTTTCTTGACAAATACCGATATAAAATCTATACTGCACAGCGCAGGTATTTTCTAAATCTCCTAAACCCGACGTACGCAGGCTGCCTACAGTGTAAAGTTTCAAACATCCTGCGCAAAATTGCAACAGGAAAAATTCCGTATGCCGAGAAGAAAAACAAGGCCGAGAATCGGAAAGACAGGGTGCCTGTTCTGGATTGTCATTCTTCTGGTTATCATAGTTATTATTGTTTATCGTGGAAAAGGCTCGTTACGACAAACATTTTCTACATTAAAAAATAGTATTTCCGGCAAAGAAGTAACAGAAGAAGTAAAGAAGGAAAAAACTGAAGCGCCTGAAGAGACCGCTGGAAATGCCGAAAATCAGAAAGCTTCTGAAACCGGTGAAGGCACACAGGTGGCAACTGAAGAAGCCGAACCTTCTTCTCCTGCATCAGAGAAAGAAAAAAAACCTGCGGTAAAAATAAAAGAAGAGCCCACCCTGACAAAGGAAAAGCAGAAAAAAGTTGGAAACAAAGCCGTTACGGAAAAAACTCTTGCAGCTGATCTTTTCTTTGTCAGGTTCAACCAGAACGACGGTTCCATCCGGCTCGTGCCTGTTGCAAGAAAGTTGGAGTATAAAGATTCTCCAATCACGAAGACGATTAACGCCCTTCTCAACGGACCGACCCAATCAGAACAGAAAAACGGCATTATAAGCCTTATCCCCGAAGGAACATCTCTTATCTCCGCTCGTATCGAAAACAGCCTGCTCACGCTTAATTTCAGCAGCCAATTCGAGGCAAACTACAGCGGCAGGGAAGCAATACTGTTGCAGCTTTCGCAGGTTCTGTTCACATCATTCGGTTTTTCTCAGGTTTCTGGGGTAAGTATTCTTATAGAAGGAAAAAAGAAGCAGTATATTACGGGGGAAGGAATCCCGCTCAAAGAGATGTACACTAAACAGGACCTGGCTCAGCTCAAAATGTGAAATGAAAGATCTATCACGCCCACTACTCCAAAAACATCGGCGCGGTCGCAACAAGGGCAAACCGATACCGGTTTTATTCTATAAAAAACTAATCACGTCGATACTGCCTGCCATAATTGCACTACCGCTGGTGGTCTCATGTTCGGGCAAAAAGGTCACAATATCAGACACGCGAATTGCTCTCGGAACCTATGTAAAAATATCGATCGTTACGAATAAAAAAGAAAATACCAGGGTTTTGAAAATACTTGAACAAGCGTATAATACTATTGCCGAGTATGAAAAAAACTTCGATTACAGAAGCAGGCGCGGGGCTCTGGAGGCCTTCAATAAATCAGTATTGCTGAAACGGCAGGATAATGAAATACTGTTCGAGCTCCTGCGTGATGCATTACAGTACGCTGAGTTAACCGACGGTTACTTTGATCCGACTGTCCTGCCGATCGTTCGGGTGTGGGGATTCGATACTGAATCACCACACCTCCCGACAGAAGAGGAGGTAAAATCTGCTCTTAAAAGAGTAGGATATACAAAGGTGACGGTCGACGATGGAAGAATTGAAAAACCGCAAAATGTCCAATTGGATTTGAGCGGAGTTGCAAAAGGAAAAATCGTGGACCTGGTTCGGCTTTTTCTCATCAAAAATGGATACAACGATTTTCTAATTGATGCAGGCGGCGATATCTATGTACGTGGTTTTACCGATCAAAACAGAAAGTGGCGCATTGCTATTCAAGACCCGCTAAACAGCAACAGGTTCAGTGGGATTCTTGAAAAAACTGATATGGCTATCGTAACATCCGGTGATTATGAACGGTTTTTCATTGAAAACAACAGGCGCTACAGCCATCTATTCAACCCGAAAACCGGGTACCCCTTCAGCGACTGCAGAAGTGTTACCGTGCTTGCCGATGAAACCGCGTTCGGTGACGCAATCGCAACTGCGGTATTTGTCATGGGAAGCGAGAGAGGATACGCATTTCTTGAACGCATGGGAATAGAAGGGCTTATTATGTATATGGATGATAAAAAGCTGAAATCAATTTTTACCGAAGCATTCTGGAAATAATGTCGGCATTTTTTTGTTCAGTAATACATCCAGATACTGCCGTATTAATGGGCAAGTGTTCTTATCAATCGTAAAAATCCAATTTATCACTTGCCTAATGGTTTTTACCTTATTTTAATGAATAAAACCATAGAGCAGTGTAGAAAATCGCCTGCACAGGAAAAAGAAGTTGCCGCTCCTTACTATTATTGCTCCTTTTCTGCGCCTCTGGCTCACATTTCTGAGCAGAAAAACACCGGAAATGGAAGGCATCCTACAGCTGAATGGGCTCAATGCAGACGTTAAAATATTGAGAGACAGTTGGGGAATACCGCACATATACGCGAAAAACGTACACGATCTTCTTTTTGCGCAGGGATACGTTCATGCGCAGGACAGGCTCTGGCAGATGGACTTCGAACGCCGAGCAGCCTCCGGCCGGCTTTCAGAAATTTTCGGCCGTATAACCCTCGATATCGATCGCTGGACACGAATACTTGGTTTGAACAGGGCCGCCCGGCTCGAGACCTCACAGCTGGATTCTGAAGTGCTGCTCGAACAGCGCGCGTACTGCGAAGGGATCAACACATTCATAAAAGCCGGAAGACTTCCGGTGGAATTCACTCTCCTGCGTTACGAACCCGACCCCTGGCAACCTTTCGATACTATGGTCTGGAATAAATTGATGTCATGGAACCTCTCCGTAAACTGGGAGAGCGAGCTTCTTCGATCCCTGCTTATCAGGCGGCTCGGCCCTGAGCGTGAGGCTGCACTGGAGCCCGGTTATTTCGACTTCTGGCCGACCGTGATAGCAGAAAAGAACGCCGACGCCAATCAGAAGAACATTCCGTTGCAGAGATTTTCCGACGCCCGTTTTTACACCGGCCATTCTCCTTTTGAAGGAACGGGAAGCAACTGTTGGACACTATCGGGAAAACGAACCGAGTCGGGCGCTCCGATGCTGTGCAATGATATGCACCTCGTTTTGAGCGCACCGGCAATCTGGTATGAAAACCATCTTGTCTGCAATGAGCTACAGATCGCCGGGATCACCTCACCCGGTATCCCCTTTATCGTTTCCGGGCATAACGGCCGTGTTGCATGGGGGTTTACAGCCGGAATGTCGGATGTGCAGGACCTGTACGTCGAGCGGATCAGAAAGACTGATGATAGTACCGTTCAGTACGAGTACATGGGAAAATGGCACGATGCCGTTGTCATCGATGAAAAAATTTCCGTAAAAAAGTGCCACCCGGTTGTTGAAGAGGTGCTTGTTACCACACACGGTCCTGTTATCAACGCGCTCACAGCAGAAATCCCCGATAATGAATACCTGTCTCTGCGATGGGTCGGCGCAGAGGAGGATACAACCTCCCGCGCGATGCATAACATGCTGCGTGCGGGCAACTGCAATGAATTCCGGGAGGCTCTTGCGCACTGGGTCATGCCCAACCTGAATATCCACTATGCGGATACAGAGGGCAACATCGCCTACACCCTCGCGGGAAAGGTCCCGACACGCAGAAAGGGAAATGGCAACCTGCCCGTTCCCGGCTGGGTCGATGACTATGAATGGGAGGGGTATATTCCTTTCAATGAGCTACCGCATTCGTTCAACCCGAAATGCGGGTATATCGTGTCAGCCAACAACCGGGTAGCGGGAAAAGACTACCCTTTCACACCGGGCTATGAGTACTGTGCCGGTGACAGAGCAGCGCGTATCGAAGAATACCTGAAAGAAAAAAAGTCCTTCAGCGTTACCGATATGATGAAGCTTCATCACGACCTCCAATCACATACGGCATTGACGATTACGAAATTGATAACCGCGCCTTTCAACCAGGACTCGGAAAAAGATACTCATGGAGAGCCGGGAAAGGCTCTCAACCTGCTCAGGAACTGGGACGGTGTTCTTGAAAGCACGAGCCCGGCAGCCGCGCTGTACGAAACTCTCATTCGCACGCTCATCTCCTCCGTTTTGTCGAAAGAACTGGGAAACCTGACAGAGCGCTACATGGGAAAGGGGCCAACACCTGTCCTCGGAGAATACAGCATATTCTGCTGGCACTCTCTTGAGTGGCTCAGAAAGGAACTCGATAGCCGTGAATCCCTCTGGTTTGGTTCAGCAAAAGGCGATGACAGAAAACAGATTATTCTCAAATCGCTTACAGAGGCTATTCACGTTTTAAAAAAGAAGCTGGGAAAATACATGGAAAACTGGAAGTGGGGCATGCTCCATAGTCTTACCTTTGGCCATCCATTAGGAAATGTTAAGGCTCTGGCGGGGTTTTTCAATCGCGGTCCATTTCCCATCGGCGGAGACGGAACAACGGTGTGGGCGAGTTACTCCAATATGCACAACCTCCGCAGCGATACCGTAATCGGTCCCCCGTATCGATTTATTGCGGATCTTTCAAATCTTGGAGAGGCATCGAGCATTCTCGTCCCGGGGCAGTCAGGCAATCCTGCAAGCCCCCATTACGATGACCAGATTGACGGGTGGTTCAGCAGTGAATACCATACCCTTTTCTACAGTGAGGAAGACGTAAAGAACGGCTGTGCTCAGACACTCGAGTTACTTCCCATCGTTACGTAGAAGTACAATATACGGGCATACCTGACTGAAAAAATATGGGCAACCGGCTATTATATATGAAGCACAGGCAAAAAGAAAGCTGGTGCCATACAGAAAACCTGCAGAATAATATACAATATATCACCCGGCATCATGGCTACTACATGAAGGTTATTTTCGGGTTTACTCTCAAATTCATAGAGAGACCTGAAAAATGCCTCCTTGAAGAATAAAACTGTTTTATCCTTCAGGGAGGCTCCTTTTTTGAAAAATATTGCAATCTGCGAGTAGCTGTTGTAGAATATCCTCATGATATAGAAAAGCACCGTGATAATTCTGTTTTCATAATTCCTGTCATCATCCTGCTTTTTCCGAAATAGGCGGAAAACGACTGTATCAATAGTATAGAGAGTTGAAATGAATTCATTACTGGAAAAACTGTCGGTGAGCGCCCTGCTCATAAAAAAGAGCTCTACAATAAAAACAGAATAATAGGCTCCACGTATAATCCCCTGCTTCATCAGCAGAAAAGGGCCCGCACGAAGGAGTATTTCTCCGCCTCCTCTGAAGGAGTTGAGAATCAGGATAAAAAGTATGATTGGTATCAGGGGGACTAGAAATGTAAAAATACGGCCCTTGTATCGGATGTCGAACAGAATTATTGAAAGTATGATGAGTATACACTGGATACCGGGAACGAACAGGTTTTTTACGATGAGTGCCGAAGCGGCAAAAATGAGTGTATTGACAATCTGGGCATGGGGAGAAATTCGAACCATCTCGTGCTACAGCGACACTTTACTGTTTAGTTGTTAGAAGACCAGCTATGAGACAAAAACCATTTACTGTATACTACTTTTAAACATTGTTTAACGCGACTCAAGCACCCCTGGAATTAGAGGTATCGCTGTAGTGCTATATTGTGGGTTTATCCTGAACCTCAACAAGTTCAAGGATCGACATTTCCGCGCCATCACCCGCCCTTTGACCGACTTTAATCGCCCGGGTGTAGCCCCCGTGAACATTCTTATACCGCGGAGCGATATCATCAAACAGTTTTGCAACAACATCTCTGTTTTTCAACCTCTTCAAGACAATCCTCTTGTTGTGCAGGGTGTTTTCCTTCGCCCTTGTAATCATTTTTTCACTGAGCCGCCTGAGCTCTCTGGCCTTGGCTGCGGTTGTACGGATCCTCTCAAACTCAAAAAAAGATTCCATCATATTTGAGAACATGGCGTTTCTATGTTCTTTGTCTCTGTTAAGTTTTACACCTTTCATGCGATGTCTCATGCTACTTCTCCACTTCGTGCTTTGCCAGTTTCTGTTCCAGGACGTCCCTTATCCCGAGTGCAAGCCCGTATTCGGCCAGCTTATCTTTGATTTCCTGGAGAGATTTTTTACCGAAGTTTTTCGTTTTCGAAATCTCTTCCTCCGATCTCTGGGCGAGATCGCCTATCGTCTTAATATCAATATTTCGCAAACAATTTGATGAGCGAACCGACAGCTCGAGTTCCTCAACAGGCGTATCAAGAACCTGTTTCAGCTTCTCGAATTCCTCATCATACTCGTCTTCTTCATACTCGAATTCTTCATTGAAGTTTATAAAGTGCACAAGATAATCTTTCAATATCTTCGCCGCATCCGCAACCGCATCCTCCGGATTTATACTTCCATCAGTCCAGACTTCAAGAATCAGTTTGTCGTAGTCACCCCTCTGTCCAACCCTTGCATTCTCAACACTGAAACTGGATTTTATTATAGGAGAAAAAAGGGCATCGACCGGAATAGTTCCAATCGTCTCGATATTATCCACATTCGCCTCGGATGGTACATACCCTCGACCGAGATTAATCTGAATATCAACGTTTAGCTTGCTTCCATCGGCAAGGGTTGCAAGATGAAGATCAGGATTCAAAACGGTAATATTGTCATCAACCGCAAGTTCTCCGGCAGTAAAATCACCCTCTCCCTCTTTAGTGATGGATATGGTCCTCGTTTCGGCCTCATCATTCAACCGAAGGCGGACATTCTTTATATTGAGCAAGAAATCAATAGTATCTTCGGCCATGCCGGGGATCGTATCGAACTCGCTTGTTACGCGTTTCATCACGTTCTTTTTTGGATCAAATGCTTCGATGTACACAGCAACGATTGCGTATCCCTGTAGAGCCGAAAGCAGAACTCTCCGAAGAGAGTTTCCCAGTGTTGCGCCGTACCCTCTTTCCAGAGGAGAAGCAATGATACGTCCGAAATTTTTGCTACTCTTCTCATGTTCGATAACGATCGCTTTCGGCCTTTTCATCCCTTTTAAGAGATTTTTATGAGCCATTTATATACAACTCCCGATTTATTTGGAATACAACTCGACTATGAGCTGTTCGTTAACAGGCAGATCAATTTCTTCCCGCTTCGGCAGGTAAAGGAACTTCCCTTTCAAAGAATCGGGGTCAAGCTCAATCCACGATACCGTACCGACTCTCGATTCACTTTTCATGCTTTCCAGTACGGAAATCATCTTCTTGCTTTTTTCCCTGACCTCCACCTCATCACCCTCCTTCAGAAGGAAGGAAGGAATATCCACCTTTTTACCATTAACCTGTATATGTCCATGCCTGACCAGCTGCCGAGCCATCTTTCTTGAAGATGCAAAATGCATGCGGAATATGACATTATCCAGTCTCTGTTCGAGCAAGGACAGTAAGATTTCCCCGGTAATACCTTTTTTTCTCGAAGCAATTTCAAAATACCTTCTGAACTGCTTCTCGAGAAGACCGTAATACCGCCTTACCTTCTGTTTTTCCCTCAGCTGTATTCCGTATTCCGATATTTTAGCACGCCGTCTTGGTATCTGCCCAGGCGGAAACTTCTTTTTGATAACAGCACACTTGCTTGAAAGGCATCTATCACCCTTCAGCATGAGCTTTATTCCTTCTCTCCTGCACTGCCTGCAGGAAGGCCCTATATATCTCCCCATTGTGCCTCCATACAATTTATACGTTTTCAGGCCTGGTATACGCTTCTACTCTATACTGATACCCGCGTGAAGCGCAGCAGTTCCTGTGATAAAAACTATTAACTCAATATAACATTGAGCGTGATTTGCGGAACTAGTTTCAGACTCTGCGTCTCTTTCTGGGTCTGCACCCGTTATGCGGAATCGGCGTTACATCTTTAATAACATTTATCTTTAAACCCACAACCTGCAGAGTTCGTATAGCCGATTCTCTTCCGGATCCGGGACCTTTGACATATACATCAACTTCCTTCAATCCGTGATCCATTGCCTTGCGTGCGGCGTTTTCGGAAGTCACCTGCGCTGCAAAAGGGGTGCTTTTTTTTGCTCCGCGGAAATCGAGGCTTCCCGCACTCGACCAGGCAATGGTATTTCCCATTCTATCGGTTATATTCACAATTGTATTGTTGAAAGTTGCCTGAATGTGCACGATTCCCTCAGCAATGTTTTTCTTTTCCTTTTTCTTTGTCCTCGTTCTCACCTGTTTAGCCAAATGGATACTCCTTTACTTCTTTCTTCCTGCAACGGTTTTCTTCTTGCCTTTTCTGGTCCGAGCATTGGTTCTTGTTCTCTGTCCCCTTACCGGTAAACTCTTTCTATGCCTGAGGCCCCGGTACGAACCGATGTCGATCAGCCTTTTTATGTTCAGAGACACCTCAGCCCTGAGCTCACCCTCTATTTTATACTCTTTTTCGATGATGCTTCTGAGCTTTGCAATTTCCTCATCAGTAAGCTTATGCACCCGGGTATCCGGATTTATCCCCGACTGACGAATAATTTCTTTCGCCCTTGTCGGTCCAATCCCGAATATATAGGTAAGAGCAACCTCAACCCGTTTACTGCTCGGTAAATCAACTCCTGCAATTCGTGCCATCGAATCTATTATCCTCTCTTCGTTCTATTCTTATCCCGCCCTATTTCTGTCTCTGTTTGTGTTTCGGGTTATCGCAAATAACGCGAAGAACACCCCTCCTGCGAATTATCTTGCACTTATCACAAATTTGTTTAACAGAAGCTCTTACTTTCATTTTCAATCCTCAGTTGCAGCAGATCATGAGGTGTGTCCATACTCTTAATCCGCCCAGCCTCAACACATCCGACGAACTGCAAAAATACCTTTACTTATACCTGTATGTTATTCTTCCTCTATTCAAATCATAGGGTGAAAGCTCCAGGCTTACCCTGTCTCCGGGAAGTATCCGGATATTGTGCATCCTCATTTTTCCTGAAATGTGTGCAAGGACGATATGTCCATTTTCGAGTTCGACCTTGAACATGGCATTGGGAAGAGGTTCCTTAACGATACCGTTTACTGTTATCGCCTCCTCTTTTGACATCAGACCTCCAATTTTTTATTGGACTCAAAAAATAGGAAATAATTTTCATTCATAACATCTTAACCTATTTTTGTTTCACCGTCAAACCGTCCCGATTTAATAAAATCACGACCGGGTTGGCGTCGGGTGAGAGTGGTTGCCCTAAAGATTCCTCCCCCGTAATTTCCCGCCCTTTTTCATAAATCCGTCATAATGTCGCATCAGCAGATGCGATTCTATCTGTTTCATTGTATCAAGATCGACACCTACCATAATGAGTAGCGACGTGCCACCCATTAGATATGCCATTGCTGATGGCAGGTTGAGCCACCGCTGAATGATAGTCGGCACAAGCGCGATAATGGCCAGAAAAATTGACCCCGGAAGAACGATTCTGTTCAACACGCGCTGGAGATAGGTCGATGTATTTGCTCCGGGCCGTATACCTGGTATATACCCGCCAACCTTTTTCAGATTGTCAGCGATGTCGACCGGGTTGAGCTGAATTTGCGTATAAAAATATGTGAAAAATATAATCAAAAGAGCATAGAGCGTCAGATACAGAACGTTTCCCGGTGATAGCAGCGAAGCTATACTTTCGAGAAACGGCACACGGGTCCCTAATGATTTCGCGATCTGCGCGGGAAACAACAGAACGGATGATGCAAAAATGATAGGGATAACACCCGACGGGTTGATTTTGAGAGGCAGATGTGTCGCCTGTGCTGTATATACCTTCCTCCCGACCACCTTCTTTGCGTGCTGGATCGGAATCCTGCGCTGTCCCTGCTGTTCGATGATAACGAACATAACAATTCCGACGAATATTCCGAATGATGCTATGAGCACGACCGGGTTCAATTCACCAATCTTCAACTGATCGTATACCTGTTTGAACGCAACGGGTACTCTCGCCACAATACCAATAAAAATTATTAATGATATCCCGTTACCAATACCCCTTTCTGTAATCTGCTCCCCGACCCACATGAGAAAGAGCGTCCCGGCTGTTATTGCAACAATTGCGTTAACAGTGAAACCTATACCGGGATTGACAATCACGTCGGGTTGTGACTTCATAAATACGGTAAGCGCATATGCCTGAATGGAGCATATAATGACCGTTCCGAACCGCGTAATCTGCTGAATCTTTTTGCGCCCGCTCTCTCCTTCCTTTGACAGGCGTTCAAGTACCGGCACCACGACCGTCAAAAGCTGAAGTATAATGGACGTGGAGATATACGGCATTATCCCGAGGGCAAAAAGGGTGAACCTGCTCAAAGCGCCTCCGGCAAAAAGGTCCAAAAACCCGAGAAGGCCTCCACCCGTCTGTGTGAAAAACCGCTCTAATGCAACGGCGTCAACACCCGGAACAGGGATATAGGCCCCGATGCGAATAATAACGAGCATTGCGAGGGTAAAAAGAACCCTCCTTCTCAGCTCGGGGATTTTGAATATATTAAGAACAATATTACTCTGCACTGCCATAGAATTCCCTTATTAAAAGATAGGATAGTATTTTTCGGACCCCTTTTACAAAATTATATCCAGTGACCCGCCCACTTTTTCTACCGCTTCCTTTGCCGCGGCAGACGCCCTGTGCACCCTGATAGTGAGCTTTTTTTTCAATTCACCCTTTGCAAGCAGCTTGACAAAGGGGGTTTTCTTGTTCACCAACCCCATTTTTAAAAGAGCGTCATACCCAACATCATCACCGTCGTTGAATCTATTCAGATCCTGTATATTCACCGCCTGATAGGCCTTTTCGAATTTTGTATTATTGAATCCCCTCTTGGGAATGCGCCTTGCCAGAGGCATCTGTCCACCCTCGAAACCCATCTGGCGGCTGAAGCCTGATCTCGACTTCTGCCCATTGCTCCCGCGTCCTGCAGTGCATCCCCGGCCGGTGCCCTGGCCCCTTCCCACTATTTTCCTTTTTTTTAACGAACCGCTGGGGGGATGTATACTCATTTCTTCACCCTCTCGACTTCCAGCATATGCGATACCTTTTCTATCATACCTTCAACTGCCGGGTTTTCATCATGCTTCACAACTGAACCCCTTTTGCGGAGTCCAAGAGCCCGCACAACCTTCCGCTGTTTCTCCGGCCTTCCAATAAGGCTCTTAATCAGTTTTATCCTCAACATATTCATTACGCCTTTCCAATCAACCAAAAAGTTCCTTTGCGGTTTTCCCTCTGATTTCAAGAATGTGTCCCAGATTCATGAGTCTCGTAAGCCCCTCCATTGTGGCTTTCACGATGTTAAGTGCGTTCGATGTTCCGAGCGACTTGGACAATATATCCTTGATGCCGGCCAGCTCGACTACCGCACGAACAGGTCCGCCCGCAATAATACCCGTTCCAGGGGAAGCGGGTTTCAGGATAACCTTACCGCTTTTAAATTTACCCTCCACCTCATGCGGAATGGTATTCCCCTTCAAATTGATCGTGACGATATTTTTTTTTGCCTTCTCAACTCCCTTTCGAATTGCCTCAGAAACTTCGTTCGCCTTTCCGAATCCCACACCGACATGACCGTTTTTATCTCCGACAACCATAAGAGCGCTGAAACTGAACCGCCTCCCTCCTTTTACCACCTTGGCCACCCTGTTGAGTTTTACAAGCTTTTCAGTAAGCTGCTCTTCATTCGTTTCATTAATAATTTCTGCCAACTCAGGCTCCCCCTCATATGGAGTCAAAATAATGCCGCCGTTAAGCGACCTTATTCGTACGTTACACGTCCGAATAACATACACTATCCCCCTCATCTTCCAAAAACCGGCATCTGTCCGGAGCAAACCTCACCGCTGCATCAAGGCCTATAGCTTGATACCGCCTTCTCTCATGCCATCTGCAACCGATTTAACTACTCCGTGATAGATGTTTCCGTTCCTGTCGAAAACCACCTGGGTTATCTTCTTCTTTTTCATCTTCTCGGCAGCCTGCATCCCGACACTCCGGGCGCCTTCACGGTTGTTCTTCACCCCACTCTCCAAATCTGAAGAAAAGAGGAGTGTTTTCCCGGTATCGTCATCGACGGCCTGCAAGTACAGATGCTTATTGCTCTTATAAACAGTGACCCTCGGCACACCAAATGTACCGTGAATCTTCTTTCTTATGCCCTTCTTCCTTCTCAGGCGTCTTTCATGTTTGTTCATTTTTTACAGCCCTTTTTCCCTGCCTGTATGGTGCCGTCGGTTCAGGCTACGATTCCCTTCGGGCACACTATACTCTGTATTATTCATCTTCCATTATTTTACTGATGCTTTACCCGCTTTTCTCCTCACCCGTTCGTCGGCATACATAATCCCTTTGCCCTTATAGGGTTCAGGAGGTCTGAACCTCCTGATTTCAGCTGAAACCTGTCCGACAAGCTGTTTGTCTATTCCTTTAACGACAATGGTGTTTTGTTCGGCGACCTCAACAGAAACACCTTCAGGTACCATATAAGTAACCGGTTGAGAATAACCGACATTTAGCACCAGCTTCTTTTCCTGAACCTGAGCTTTGTATCCGACACCCACGATCTTAAGGCTTTTACTGAATCCCTTCGACACACCGATCACCATATTGTTGATGAGCGATCGGGTTAATCCGTAAAAAGCCCCTTTACTGTCGTCCGCCGGAATAATTGTAACCACATTATCTTTTAACTCATATTTGCCCTCAAACGGAATATCCATTTCGATTTTTCCATTCGGACCTGTAACCTTCACCCTGGTTTCTTCATGAGTAAAGGTTACATTTTCCGGCAGTTTTATAGGCGCTTTGCCGATTCTCGACATCTTTGACCCTCTTCAATAAATATGTGTAATATTTAATCTTTGTACATCAATCATTTACCATATGAAACAAAGCACTTCACCACCGACATTCTGTTCCCGCGCTTTCTTGTCGGTTAGAACACCTTTTGAAGTTGATATGATGGATGTTCCGTATCCGTTGAAAATACGTGGAATTTCATGCCTTCTGCTGTAAATCCTCAACCCCGGTTTCGAGACACGTTTGAGATTATGAATAACACATTCACCGTTTGTTGTGTATTTAAGATAAACACGAATGTACGATTTGCTGTCGTCCTCGATAAGCTTGAAATTTTTAATAAATCCTTCATTCTTGAATATCTTTATGATTTCCATCTTTAACTTGCTTGCCGGAATGTCCACTTTCTCCAGTTTGATCATATTAGCATTTCTTATAACCGTCAACATATCTGCAATTGGATCTGTTTGACTCACAATATCACCCTCTTTAGTAATAAATCGTTTATGCAACCGGTGCTGCAGGAGCAGATATCTACCAGCTTGATTTCGTCACCCCGGGAATCATCCCTTCACTGGCGAGCTTCCGAAAACATATTCTGCACATTTCAAACTTCCTCAAATATCCTCTCGGACGACCGCAGATCTTACATCTGTTGTAGTACCGTGTCCGATATTTCTGCGGCAGCTTCGCTTTCGCAATAAGAGATTTTTTTGCCATAACACCCCCTATTTACTGTACGGCATTCCAAAGTATTCTAGAAGCTTCTTTGCCTCTTCATCGGTTTTCGCCGTTGTACATATAACGATGTCCATTCCGTGTACTTTCTCAACCTTGTCGTAATCGATTTCCGGGAAAATTATCTGTTCTTTTATGCCAACGGCAAAATTACCTCGACCGTCGAACGAATCCTTGGAGACACCTCTAAAATCCCGTACCCTCGGCAGTGCAATATTGATAAACCGGTCGAGAAACTCGTACATTCTATCGCCACGAAGGGTTACTTTACATCCAATCTCCATACCTTTGCGCACCTTGAAGGATGCAACCGACTTCTTCGCCTTAGTCCGTATCGGTTTTTGGCCGCTTATCAGAGTCATCTCATCGATTGCCGCTTCCAGCAGCTTCTTGTTGTCAATAGCCTCGCCCATTCCCATATTAATAACGATTTTATCGAGCCGAGGAACCTGCATACTATTTTTATAGCTGAATTCCTTTTTTATTTTTTCGATGATCTCTTTTCTGTATTTTTCTTTCAAACGCGGAACCATAACCGTCTTCCCCAGTAGTATTCCCTTCCTCAGTATATTAAGCGCAAAATCCTACCCTACACTTTATCGAGTACTTCTCCGCATTTACCGCAAACACGAACCTTCTTTCCGTTTTCGAGCTCTTTACGCTTCACCCTTACCGCAGATGAACATTTTGGACACACAATCATGACATTTGAAATATGAACCGACGCTTCAATGTCTATAATACCGCCTTTTTGACTCTGCTGGTCGGGCCGCCTTGTTTTTCTCACGAGATTGAGGCCCTCTACGATAAGACGGCTTTTCTTTATATCTACAAAGAGGACCTTCCCCTCCTTGCCCCTGTCTTTCCCTGCGGTGAGCCGCACCCTGTCGTTCTTTTTAACTTTTATCGCCATTTACTTTCCCCCCGCCGTGTCCAAGCGTGCTATAAAACTTCTGGAGCGAGAGATACAATTTTCATAAAATTCCTGTCTCTAAGCTCTCTTGCAACCGGGCCGAATATTCTTGTCCCTCTCGGATTCATTTGATTATCAACCACGACAGCCGCATTATCGTCAAAACGGATGTAACTGCCATCGATCCGCCTGATCTCTTTTTTTGTGCGCACGATCACAGCTTTGACCTTTTCGCCTTTTTTTATCTGTGCGTTTGGCAGTGCGTTCTTGACCGAGCATACCACGATATCACCGATTGAAGCGTATCTTCTTCTCGAGCCTCCGAGCACCTTGATGCAGAGAAGCTTCCTCGCCCCACTGTTGTCTGCAACGTTCAGATACGATTCCGACTGTATCATCGCTTTCCCCTACTTCGCTCTCTCCAGAATATCTACCAGCGTCCACGATTTTTCCCTGCTGATCGGCCGCGTCTCTCTAAATCGTATGACATCACCGATATTACATTCGTTTTTTGCATCGTGCACCTTATAGCGTTTTGACCTTTTTATGTATTTTTTATACATCGGGTGTTTCACCAACGTTTTCACAACAGCGACAACTGTTTTTTCCATCCTATTGCTGACAACAGTCCCTGTTTTAATTCTCGTCTCTTTTTTACCGCTGTTTTTTTCACCTGCCACCGCTCTACTCCATTACATAAAAATGATACGTATATTCATCTGGCCGCTTTACGTCCGGATAATGCCTTTCGTGCCCGTGGTATAGTGCCCGTGGTATGCCGGTGAATGGCATTCAATCGCTGACCTTTGCGCTCTTTCGAATACCGAGCTCATACTCATGCAATACCGTATTTACACGAGCGATATCCCTTCTCGTTTCCCTGATTTTCAGGGTATTCTCCAGTTGACCCATCATTTTATTGAATCGAAATATTCTATAGTCCTTTACCAGCTTTTCCTTCAGCTCCTGCAGTTCATCCTTGGTCATTTCATCCAGGTTCTGCTTCATGGATAATTCCTCTATATCATGATTCTTTTATATTGTCATTCTTTCAACGAACCTGCATTTTATCGGCAACTTATGCTCGGCAAGCCTGAAAGCCTCCTGGGCTACATCCTCGGATACTCCACTTACTTCGAACATTACCTTGCCCGGTTTTACCACACACACCCATCCCTCGGGTGCACCCTTTCCCTTTCCCATTCGTGTCTCCGCAGGCTTCTTTGTAAACGGTTTATCGGGAAACATTCTGATCCATACCTTGCCACTCCGCTTCATGTATCGGGTAAGCGCAACTCTGGCTGCCTCTATCTGTCTGTTGGTAATCCAACCCGGTTCAATAGCGCTCAGACCGTACTCACCAAACTCTACAGAGCTTCCCCGTGTTGCTTTGCCCCGCATCCTTCCGCGCTGCTGCTTCCGGTATTTGACTTTATTCGGTTGTAACATAGCATCCTCTACGTAATCTGATTGACTCGAGCCTCAATGCGGTCTTGTTTTACCCTGTTTCTTCATAAAAATTAGAACTAAAAAAAATTAAACCTAATAATAAAACATGCTTCATTTGGCCACAACCCAGATGCCCGGTCGTTTATGTAACAGCAGCTTTCTTCTTTTTAAGCAGTACACCTGCATCCTGTCGCGTATCTCTCTTGAATACCTCTCCTTTATAAATCCACACCTTTACACCGATGGTGCCGAAGGTGGTGTTCGATTGCGCAAATCCGTAATCGATATCGGCTCTAAAGGTATGGAGCGGGATCATACCTTCTTTATAGCTCTCCGTTCGAGCCATTTCGGCGCCGCCCAGCCTTCCTGAACAGGTAATTTTAACACCCTGGGCGCCAGCCTGCCGTGCTGATGATATGGCCTTTTTCATGGCTCTCCTGAAAGCAACCCTCCCCTCGAGCTGTCGCGCAATACTGCTGGCAACGAGCACGGCGTTGACTGCAGGATTTTTTATTTCCTTGATCTTGATCTGAATATCCTTGTCCGTGAAAGCAGTCAGTTCTTTGCTTATCGCTTCGACTTCAGCACCTTTTCTTCCGATCACTATCCCGGGACGGGCAGTATGTATAATAATATTTACTTTTTCAGGATACCTGATGATTTCAATCTTTGCCACCTCACCGTTTGAAAGCCGCTTTTTCAGATATTCTCTTATTTTAACGTCTTCATGCAGATTCCCGGCATATTCCTTCCGTGAGTACCATCGCGACTTCCACGTTTGTATGATCCCAAGCCGCAGCCCGATTGGATTTACCTTCTGACCCATTCATACCCCCACTCAAATGTGGTTTTTTCTACTTTTATTCAGTTGACCGATATTAACTTTTATGATTAAAAAGCCAACCTGTCTACTTTTTAATTTCCTCTCCGGATACAACAACCGATATATGACACGTCCTCTTCCGGATTCTGTCAGCCCTGCCCCTGGCCCTCGGGTGCCATCTCTTCAGGGTCGGGCCCTCATTGACAACGATTTCCTGAATTCTCACCGTTTCTTCATCGATATTCTTGTTATTCGCCATGAGGTTTGAAAAAGCGGAATGCAGCACCCTTGCAAGAAGTTTCGCACCTCTGGCCGGAGAAAGCGTCAATACTGCCTTGGCCTCCCTGTATGGAAGATGCTTAACCTCTCTGGTATACCTATTCACCTTTCTCCCGGAAATTTTTATATACTTCGCAACTGCCCGTGCTACCATATCTCTTCACCTCATTACAATACCGAAGCTCACTTCACCCTCGAGGAACGCTCTGATCCAGCATGGCCCTTGAATATTCTGGTAGGAGCAAACTCTCCGAGCTTATGGCCGACCATGTTCTCCGTTATATACACCGGAAAAAACTTCTTCCCGTTGTACACGTTAAAAGTATGCCCGACCATTTCCGGAAATATCGTTGATCTTCTCGACCATGTCTTAATTATCTTTGTATCATTCCTGTTATTCAGCTCAAGCACTTTTTTATACAGCTTTTTGTCTATAAAGGGGCCCTTTTTGATAGAACGTGACAACGCAAACCCTCCCTCTACTTCTTCCTTTTCTTGACAATATACTTATCAGAATCTTTGTTCTTTTTTCTCGTCTTGTAGCCCTTGGTCGGAACACCCCATGGCGATACCGGGTGTCTCCCTCCCGAAGTTTTCCCTTCTCCACCGCCGTGGGGATGATCAACAGGATTCATTGCCACACCCCTGACCTTCGGCCTTCTCCCAAGCCACCGGGAACGCCCGGCCTTTCCAAGAGAGATATTGAAATGATCCTGGTTTCCGATGTGGCCGACGGTTCCGTAGCAACGAGCATTGATGTTCCGCATTTCACCCGACGGAAGCTTGACGATGCATCTGCTTCCCTCTTTTCCAGCAAGCTGTACGAATGTACCGGCTGCGCGTGCCATCTGCCCGCCTCTTCCCGGACTTAGCTCTACATTATGGATGACTGTACCAAGGGGCATGTTACCAAGCGGCAGTGCATTTCCGGGTGAAGCCTTGGCGTGTTCTCCTGCAATAATCCGGTCACCGACCTTGAGCCCCTGCGGCGCGAGTATGTAACGCTTTTCACCGTCTACATAACTAACGAGGGCAATACGCGCGCTCCTGTTCGGATCGTACTCAATGGTAACGATTGTTCCCTCTATATCCCGCTTGTCCCGTTTGAAATCAATTTTTCTGTAGAGTTTCTTCGACCCGCCGCCCCGACGACGGAGCGTAATCCTCCCCTTGTTATTCCTGCCGCTTATCCTTTTCTTTCCCTCTGTAAGCGGCTTGTAGGGCTTGTCGGCGGTTATCCCCTCTTTGTCGACAACCGAATAAAACCTTCTCGATGGGGTCGTAGGTTTATATTTCTTTATCGCCATTGAAACTCTCTCACCTGTTTAATTGAATTACGTCAGAGCATTCCGAAACTCAAGCCTTCTAAGTAACTTCTCGCGAAGTTACTTTATGATATTCGGTTCCCTAGGAACGTAAACCACTTCTAAGTAACTTCGATTAAGTTACTTTTTGATACTCGGCCGCGAAGCGACATATGTCGCTTCTATACACCTTCGAACAGCTCTATCTTTTCTCCCTCTTTAAGCGTTACTATGGCTTTCTTCCAGGAGGATGTATAACCCAGTTTGTATCGCTCCCGCTTCTTTTTCCCTCTAATATTGATAATATTGCAAGATACTGGTTCCACGTTGAATACTTCTTTTACTGCCTGCATTATCTCTTTTTTGTTCGCCCTCTTGTTCACCTTGAAACAGTACTTCCCCATTTCCTGCAGTTCAGTACTTTTCTCGGTGATTTTAGGGTTTATCAGAATCTCGCCTTTTTTCATCTTTTTTTCACTCAGTTCGATTGTGGTTATTGCCTATTATGGTTTTATCCATTAGAATTCTGGCCTAGCGAAGCGATGTCTTTTCCTTTTGTACCAGAATTTCGAATACAAATGACTATATTATACTACATTGCCGTAATATTACATACTTTAGGTAAAAACCATTAGGTAAGTGATAATTTTCAACTTCTAAGATTGACAAGTTTACTTACCTATTTATCAGTATATTTCTCATTCAGCACCTTGACAGCACTCTCTGTCAGTATGAGTTGGCTCGCGTAATAAAGATCACGACTGTTTAACAGGGCGGCATCGTAGTAGCTGAGCCATGGTATATTACGCCCCGCCCTTCTGTTCATTGGACTTCTATCTTTATCTATAAGAAGAACCCGCACCCTTCTATTTTTGTCGACCAGATTTTCAGCAATTCTGCAGAAATCTCCTGTTTTACCCGACTCCACTGCAAAATCTTCAACAATCTTCAGCGTATTTTCGATTTTCTTCATTGAGAGCAACGAACGTACGGAGAGCTTCTTTATCTTTTTGGGGAGATTGATCCTGTAGCTCCTCGGTTTGGGACCGAAAGCAATCCCTCCTCCCACTCTAACCGGACTTCTCCTGCTTCCAGCCCGTGCTCTGCCGGTTCCTTTCTGCCTGTACATCTTCAAGCCGCTTCCCCTGACTTCGGATCTTCCCTTCGTAGAGGCTGTGCCCTGTCTCATGTTGGCCCGCTCAGCCCGGAGTGCATAGTAGATCGCTGATTTATTCGGTTTTATATTAAATACAGCGTCAGCAAGAGCTATATCGCCTTTTTCCTTGCCGTTTATGTCGTATATCTTCACCTTCATTTCTCAACTCAGTTTCGCAATGAATTTTAGTACGGTCGTCCCCGTGCTCCCGCGGGCTTACACACATTCTTCTGGTAACCTGTGTACCCGATCCCTGGAATCACTGTTTGATCTCCACATCAACACCTGCCGGCAATTCCAGCTTCATAAGGGCATTGATCGTATCGCTGGTGGGATTAATGATATCTATCAACCTCTTATGCGTTCTCATTTCAAACTGTTCTCTCGATTTCTTGTTTACGTGTGGGGATCTCAGCACCGTATATTTACTTATCCTTGTCGGGAGCGGCACGGGCCCGGACACCTTTGCCCCTGCCCGTGCAACCGCGCTTACAATAGATTTTGCCGACTCGTCAATGAGTTCCGCATCAAATGCTCTAAGTCTTACACGAATCTTCTGGACTTCCATGGCAACCTCTATTCAAGTATTTCGGCTACTGCGCCTGCTCCAACCGTTCTACCGCCTTCACGAACAGCAAACCGCATGCCTTTTTCCATGGCGACTGTGGTTATAAGTTCAACTTCCATCGTAATGTTGTCACCCGGCATGACCATTTCCACACCCTCCGGCAGCTTGATGACACCGGTTACATCGGTGGTACGTACATACACCTGGGGCCTATACCCGGTAAAGAAAGGAGTATGCCTTCCACCCTCCTCCTTGGTCAGCACATACACCTGGGCGTTGAACCTCATGTGAGGTGTAATCGAACCTGGTTTCGCGACCACCTGGCCTCTCTCTACCTCTTCTCTCTTTATCCCGCGGAGAAGCACACCAATGTTGTCGCCTGCCTGCCCTTCATCGAGCAGCTTCCTGAACATCTCGACTCCCGTTACAACAGTCTTTTGCGTTGGTCGGATTCCTATGATTTCCACTTCTTCATTTACATGAATCTTGCCCCGATCGACCCTTCCCGTCACAACAGTACCACGTCCGGAGATCGTAAAGACATCCTCGATAGGCATAAGAAACGGTTTGTCGACATCTCTCTTCGGCTCAGGAATGAACTCGTCGATTGCTTCGAGCAGCTCCTGAATACTCTTTGTCGCCTCTTCGTCGTCCGGGTTTTCCATCGCCTTCAGCGCACTGCCCCTTATCACGGGAACATTGTCACCGGGAAACTCATACTCATTGAGCAAATCTCGAACTTCCATCTCCACGAGCTCGAGCAGTTCAGGGTCATCAACACGATCTACCTTATTCAGATACACAACCATTGCCGGCACACCGACCTGCCGCGCGAGAAGAATATGCTCCCTCGTTTGCGCCATGGGGCCGTCGTCTGCAGCAACAACCAGTATAGCGCCGTCCATCTGTGCAGCACCGGTGATCATGTTTTTTACATAATCAGCATGTCCCGGACAGTCGACATGGGCGTAGTGCCTTTTCTCAGTCTCATATTCCACATGCTGCGTTGCAATGGTAATACCCCTCTCCTTTTCTTCCGGAGCATTATCGATCTCTTCAAACTTCTTTGCCTCTGCCAAGCCCTTATTTGAGAGATAGTAAGTTATTGCCGATGTGAGCGTGGTCTTTCCGTGATCAACGTGACCGATCGTTCCGACATTCACATGAGGTTTTGTCCTCTCAAACTTCTTTTTTGCCATCTACATACCTCCTCCTGGGTATTGTAATTGTTTTTCAGGTTCTTTAGGCCATTCTCCGTACGCTTAAAAAAGTTCACGGTATGGCGCGAGTATTGTTGTATACATTGGAATTCCGGTTGGAATTCCGGTTATATTCCAGTACCATTTTTTCCGGAAAACCAAGTATCAAGACAGTCTGGTTTTTTAGAAGCAGTGAACAAGGTAATATAATCGAAACAAAGTATCAATATTTTTTTATGCCCTGTCCCCGTTGCCCTCCTTCAGGCCGTCACCTTCCCCCTGATTCCAGACACTATCTCGTCTGCAATGGAGGCCGGTGCTTCCTCATAATGTGAAAATTTCATTGAATAATTCGCCCGTCCCTGGCTGAGAGAACGGAGAGTAGTTGCATACCCGAACATCTCACGTAGCGGGCAGTCAGCCGTGATGAGTTTCCCGTGCTGTCGGTCCTCCATACCCGATATTCTGGCCCGCCGTGACGAGAGATCTTTTATAAGCTCTCCCATATAATCCTCAGGAGTTATTACATCAACCGCCATTACCGGTTCTAGAAGAACGGCTTTTGCCTGTGTCGCACCCTGCCTGAATGCGTTCATTGCTGCTATTCTATAGGCAAGCTCGGATGAGTCGACTTCATGGTATGACCCGTCAATCAGCGTTGCCTTGAAATCTATCATCGGATACCCTGCCAGTACGCCATTCTCGCTTGCATCTCTTATGCCGTGTTCTATTGAAGATATATATTCCTTGGGAATTCTGCC
>CAZGJW010000021.1:0-30586 GCA_964525675.1 uncultured Spirochaetota bacterium | reverse complement strand
TTAGGCAAGTGCCGGTTTTAATTGTTAAAGTTTGGAAGTTCACTTGCCTATTTTTCAATTTGCTAAAAATCCGTTAAAAAATAGCCTTTTCTGTTTCAGCATCAAACAAATGGCATTTTTTCAGATCAACGGCAAATCCAACTTCAGCTCCTAATTCTGTTCTGTACTGAGACGGGACACGCACGACAAAGCTGTCACCTCCAGCGCTCAGGTACAGGAAAATTTCAGAACCAAGAGGCTCGATAACTTCGACTTTCGCCCTGACTACCTTGCCCTCCTTGTCTTTGGAGATATTCTCGTCGATCATGTCTTCAGGGCGAAAACCGAATGTAACCTTTTTCCCCTCATAGGATGCTATTGTTTGATACTTGTCCTTCGGCATGATCACCTTAATGCCATCCGTTTTCACAAAATAGTTTGATCCCTCTTTCAGCAGGTCGGAGTCCATGAAGTTCATCGACGGGCTTCCGATGAATCCGGCGACGAACTTGTTGACGGGATTATTGTAGAGTGTAAGCGGGTCGGATACCTGCTGGATAAGACCGTCCTTCAGCACCACGATTCTGCTTCCCATGGTCATTGCCTCTACCTGGTCGTGGGTGACATAGATAATGGTCGCCTGGAGGGCATGATGCAGCTTCGCAATCTCCGCGCGCATCTGAACGCGAAGCTTTGCGTCGAGGTTTGAAAGAGGCTCATCAAACAGGAAAACCGCCGGTTTTCTCACAATGGCCCTTCCGACCGCGACTCTCTGTCTCTGTCCGCCCGAGAGAGCCTTCGGTTTTCTGTCGAGCAGATGTTCGATATCCAGTATCTGGGCGGCTTCATGCACCCGCCGGTTGATCTCTTCTTTCTTCATCTTTCTCAATTCAAGACCGAATGACAGGTTTTTGTACACATTCATATGGGGGTACAGCGCATAGTTCTGAAAAACCATTGCAATATCCCTGTCTTTCGGCGGTATATCATTGACGAGCTTACCACCGATATAAATCTCTCCGTCTGTGATCTCTTCCAGGCCTGCTACACAGCGCAGTGTCGTTGATTTGCCGCACCCCGAGGGGCCGACAAGCACCACAAACTCCTTGTCATTGATATCGAGACTGAAATCCTGTACTGCAATTACATCTCCTTCAAACACCTTTTTCAGATTTTTCATTTCAACCTGTGCCATAACTTCCTCCACGATTATTGATGTAAACGTTTACCTGAATCAAACACCTCTACATCTCTTTTTTTGTCCCTTTTATATAAACATAACTGGACAGATTTGTCAATCATAATATGTTTTTTTTAAAAACAATTCAATTTTATTAATAAGTCCTGTTCATTGCGCCTTCGCCGCAATATTCAGTACCATTCAGCCTTATCGACCGCAAACATTGCTCAACAGGTGAAGGTTTTTACGTTTTAGATGTAAACGTTTACCTTGACAATTCCCTGCACTATCGATATACTCCTTTTACAATTCAACAGGAAATTTTCAATGATTACGATACGGGACGTCGCGGAAAAAGCAGGCGTGTCGATTGCCACAGTATCCAGGGTACTCAATAAAAAGGGCAGCTACACCGACACAACAGAAGAAAATGTCTACCGGGCTGCAAGGGAACTCGGGTACACCGCAAACCTCACGGCAAAGAGCTTAAAAACAGGACGCACCGGAAACATCGGTATAGCAATCAAATCATTTCATTTATTAAACCTTCCTCAGATTCTTGAAGCGGCAATGACTGTTTTTCATGGACAGATGTTCACCACGGAGGTACTCGCGAATATCGGGTTGAGCGAGTGCAGTGCCCGATTCAGAGAAGGCAGGTTTGACGGCCTTCTCCTCGTGGAACCGGAACGTGATAACAGATCGCTCAAAGAGCTCATAGATATGAAGAAAAATTTCGTACTGCTTGGCGGTGAAACCGAGAGGGAAGACGTCAACCTCGTTGAGATCGATTGTTTTCAGGGCGGTTACAGCGCAACGAAGCAGCTCCTTTCTCTCGGCCATCAGGAGATACTGTTTATCGAGGACAACCCGAATCTCTACTTTACACAGGAAATTAAAAGAGGGTTCCTGTTCGCCCTCGATGAAAACGGCCTTCAATACAGTGAGGATCTGCTCATATCAAGCAGCACCACTGTATTGTACGATAGAGAGCTTTTCGGGTATCGGAAACTGATCGAGTATCTAAACTCAGCCTTATTCACCGCAGTTTTGACAACGGACGATAGAATCGCCAGCGGTGTTTTAAAAGCCGCGCGCGAGGTCGGTATCGCAATACCGGAGGAACTTTCTATAATCGGGTTTGGAGATATGAGCCATTCTGCCTATCTCTTCCCTCCCCTTACAACAGTCAAGTCCCCGGCAGCGCAGATGGGCGAGCTCGGCGCCGAAATTCTCGTAAACAATATCAGGAGAAACGATGGTGTTGTAAAACGTGTCAAACTGAAAACTCAGCTCATCATGAGGAAAACCCATCAACAAAAACAACGTCATACCGGTAGAAAATAGCAACAGCCGCCATAGCCGAACTCTTCCGTATTCCCCTGCCAATGTATGAATAGAGGCCTCAAATAAGATTGACCTGCTGAGATGAAATGTGTAGTTTAAACTGATTACCAATTAATGCTACAGCGATACTTTTAATTTCAAGAGCGATTAAGATACGTTTGGCAGCGGTAAATACAACTTTTGTGTAAATAAGCTGCATTTTATATCATATAATCGGTACGTATCGCTGTAGTACTAGTGCAGGGGCACAGATATATGGAAGTCCTGTCACGTCTCGATCAGATAGTAAAAGAAGCGGCCCAGGAAATAAAAAGTGCCTCATCCCTCAATGATGCAGACAATCTTAGAATAAAATATCTGGGAAGAAAAAGTGAACTGACTTCCATCCTTAAAAACCTGGGAAAGCTCGAACCCGATCTGCGGCCCAAGGTAGGCAAGGCATCAAATGAAGTGAAAAGAAAGATAGAGCAACTGCTCGTAGAGAAGAACGAAACCCTTGCCGACCAGATATTTACACATATCGGGCAAAGTGAGAGAATCGATATCACCCAGCCGGGGGACGTACGTGAGAGGGGGCATCTTCACCCCATTACACAGATGCGAATCGAGATAGAAGACATCTTTACTTCGATAGGGTTTACCATTGCCACGGGACCTGAAGTCGAAACAGATTACTATAACTTCGAGGCTCTCAATATTCCGCCCGATCATCCGGCGCGTGACATTCAGGACACTATATGGACGGAGGACGGCAACCTCCTTCGCACCCACACCTCGTGCGTTCAGATACGAACCATGGAAAAATTCAAACCGCCGATCCGTGTCATCGCTCCAGGTAGAGTCTTCAGATATGAAGAAACTGATGCTTCGCACGAACATACCTTCTACCAGGTCGAAGGACTTATGGTCGACAGGGGCATTTCAGTTGCGAATCTCATAGCCGTTATGAAGACTATGCTCAGAGCTGTATTTCATCGAGAGGTCAAGGTGCGGCTACGTCCCGGATACTTTCCCTTTGTCGAACCCGGATTCGAATTAGACATCAACTGTCTCCTGTGCGGCGGCACGGGCTGCCCGGCATGCAAGAATTCCGGATGGAACGAGCTGCTCGGCTGTGGAATGGTGCATCCGAATGTGCTCAGAGCGGGCGACATTGATCCGGAGGAGTATTCAGGGTTTGCGTTCGGTATGGGACTCGACCGTCTCGTTATGATGAAATACGGAATAGGTGATATCAGGCTTTTTCACAGCGCTGAACTTCGTTTTCTGGAACAGTTTTAGTAATCCTGCCGCTTACAAAAAGATGTCGAATGATGCTCGTGCACGGACGGTATTGAAAAAATCGGTTCAAAAAAACCTGCCGGATGAAATTTCCTTTACATACAAGACCCAGGGCTATCTCTTCGTTTCAAAGCTTTTATATGCAGACTGCACGAGAAGGCAGTCTAGAAGTGCAATGGCGGCCATTGCCTCAATGACAGGAACAATTCTAGGCACAATACACGGGTCGTGCCTCCCCTCCACCTCGATCGTTCGTGTTTTTCCCGCTGTATCAACTGTTTTCTGGCTTTTCGCAATCGATGCAGGAGGGCGGACAGCCGCGCGGAATTCGATTTGCGCCCCGGTCGATATGCCTCCGAGGACTCCCCCTGCATTGTTGCTCAAAACCCGAACCCGATCGTTTTCAACAAAATATCGGTCATTGTACTGCGAGCCTTTCATACGTGCCGAACTAAAGCCGGCACCTATTTCAAATCCCCTCACCGCGCCGATCGACATCACCGCAGCAGCGAGGAGGGCCTCCAATTTTTCAAAAACAGGATCACCGAGTCCTGCAGGCACACCACGTATCGCTGTTTCCACAATCCCGCCGAGCGAGTCTTTTTCCCCGACCGACTCTTCTATCCGCCGTATCATTTGCTGTGCAGCTTCAATGTCCGGCGCACGGACCGCATTCTTCTCTACCACCGCCAGATCCCTCTTCTCCGCAGTTATACCGCCTATTTCAATCGTATATCCGGTCACCGTTATTTGGCGGGTCTTCAAAACGAGCTTTGCAACCGCGCCCGCGGCTACGCGTGCAGCGGTTTCCCTGCCTGAGGCTCTCCCGCTTCCGCGCCAGTCGCGGATACCGTATTTTGCTTCATAGGTAAAATCCGCATGTCCCGGTCTGTATACATCTTTGAGCTTTATGTAATCAGAGGATTTGTATTCCCTGTTTCGAATGAAAAGGGCAATCGGCGTTCCGGTCGTCTTCCCTTCGAATATGCCTGACAGCAGTTCCACCCGGTCCGTTTCTGCCCGCCTGGTTGTTATCGGACTTTGGCCAGGCCGGCGGCGGTCGAGTTCTTTCTGTATATCTTTCGCATCAATGGTGATTCCGGACGGCGTTCCGTCAATAACCACGCCAATGCCACTCCCGTGACTTTCCCCGAATGTGGTAATACGAAACAACCTGCCGAAGCTGCTGCCAGCCATACTGCACCCTCCTGGGAATATTACGGCCATCCCTTAAAATGATACTATATTGAAGAATATTCGCAACTGAATATAATAATGCTGTTTGACAGCGGCACTATAGATCAGTAAAATCCTTGTGGGATTACACTACACTCATACCATATCTGCAAAAGGTATGGGAAGACATGAACAGCAATATGTGCTATACGTAAATCTTCGGCTGAAATACTGTTATTTTCCCTTACCGTGCAACAAACTGCCCTGTCAAGAAATATGGTTTTATTCAGCAGATTACTAGTATATTCTTTTGAAAGACATGGTTTTATCCATTAAAATACCGGCATTTCATGCCGGAGAAGGCTGGTTCATCCGTTAGACAAGTGTTCTTCCGGCCTTCGGCCGTCAGAATGGGCTGGCCGTGTAGTTGCATAAGAAAAACACTTATCAGCAAGCCCTATCGGTTTGAACCTTTTCGGATTGAAAGTACACTTGCTTATCTTTTTTCACGGACAGTACAATGCATTCCTTTTTTCATGAACAACGGGTCCTCATAGAAACCGAACTGAAAAACTTTTTTGCCGGAAAAAAAGGCAGCATCTCTTACACGGGAACATGGGGCGCTGATCTCATGGACAGGTTTTACTCATTCTGCATCCAGGGAAAGATGATACGAGGAGGCCTCATCATTCTCGGCTATTCACTTTTTCGGGATGATATTCCAGACATAGCAGCCAAGACCGCCGCTGCAATTGAAATCATCCACTCATCTCTTCTTATTCACGACGATATTATGGACAGGGACGACCTGAGACGGGGTAAAAAGACCTTTCATGTCCAGTACAGAGACGAATGGATGAAAAGACAGGCACCGGATCCGGACCACTTCGGTAAAAGCCTCGCAATCTGCGCGGGCGATATCGGGTTTTTTCTCACCTTCGATCTGCTCTCCGAACTGAATGTCGACCCCCTTCTCAGAGCGAAAATATTGGCATTCTGGTCGAAGGAGCTTACCACGGTCGGACTCGCGCAGATGCAGGACGTTTCTCACAGCCTTTTTCCCAACCGCGTCACCCAGAGAGATATACTTGAGATGTATCGCTACAAAACGGCACGCTACACCTTTTCGCTCCCCCTTGCAACCGGAGCACTTCTCGCAGGACAGACCGAAGACGTGACCGGCCGTCTCATCAGGCTTGGCGAGCAGGTTGGAATCATTTTCCAGATAAAAGACGATGAAATAGAATTTTTCGGAGACAGCGACAGTATCGGCAAATCAGCAGGGTCCGACATACGCGAGGGTAAAAAGACCCTTTTCCACCTCCATTTGCAAAAAATGCTCGATGCTGCATCTTCTCATTCCGCGGAAATACAGCCGATAGGGTCGATTTCCGATGATGAACGGCGTTTCCTCGAGCGAATAATCGGCAGGATCCAGATAACTGCAGCCGACCTCTCAAAACTCCGGCAGCTTGTCGAAAGATATGGAATCAGAGAAAAAATTCAACATACGATAAATGAACTTCAAAAGAACGCTGAAAAAGAGATTTCGAAATTACCGGTCGGCGAAGCTAAAAAGCGTATCCTTATGGACATTCTTGAATCCAGTATTTCACGAACCTATTAATTCCCGGTAATTCGGGCTATAAAATATTTTTGTTTTTTGCATCTTCACACTGGGATACGCAAACATGGGAATAATTGTTGCGGATACAGCCGGATTCTGCTCGGGAGTTAAAAGAGCGATTCAGCAGGTTCAGGAAGATCTTCAAAAGAGGGAACAGGTCTTTTGTCTCGGTGAGATTATACACAACCACAGCGTCGTCGAGCACCTTAGAGATTTGGGCATGATAACTGCTGACAGTATGTCGGACATACCGGACCAGAGCCGTTTCGTGGTCAGAACACACGGACTTCCAAAAGATGTCATCAAACAGGCCGGGGAAAGAAACTTTCCTATCCTGGATCTCACCTGCCCCAAGGTGAAAAAAATCCATCACCTGGTAGTTGATCTTACAGACAAGGGGTATTTCATCTATATAGCCGGCAATCCTGATCATCCTGAGGTGCAGGCTATTGTTTCACTTACCCGGGGGAATGCAATGGTGGTGAAAGATCCTGATTCTGTCCGAAAAGTGCCGAACAGCAGGACAGCGGTGGTGGTGCAAACCACGTTCAACCCGGAGAAATTCCTGCTCATTGTCGACGAGATAATTCTCCAAAATAAAGAAACGCGGGTATTCAACACTCTCTGCGAGGAAACGATTAAACGTCAACAGGAGGCAAAACGTCTTTCCGGCATTGTTGACCTCATGGTCATCGTAGGGGGGAAGAACAGCAGTAATACGAAAACGCTGTACAATATTACGCAAAAAAGGGTTCGTTCGGTTCATATCGAAAGCGCCCCTGAGCTGGAAGAACACTGGTTCGTAGATGTTCGGAAAGTGGGAATTATCAGCGGGGCTTCAACTCCGGTAGAGGAGGTCCGCAGAGTGCATGAAGCAATTTCTGGTTATCGCACAAAGGCCATATAAAAGTGGCGTTTATGCTGCCAGGTAACGATTAATCAAAAGAATAGTTGAAAAATCACATCAAACCATCCCTATACATTCTGGACGATTGAGGCATAGTCGGGTTTTAAATGCCTTAGAAATGATTCCCGGTCGCAATCCTCCTTCAACACCACGAGCAGTGTATCGTCACCGCCCACTGTGCCAAGCACTTCGGGAAGCCCGAGGTGATCGATTTCAAAGGCGATCCCTGTTGCATAGCCGAGCTTTGTCTTTATAACCACAAGATTTCCGGAGAACATAACCCCTTCAATACCGTCAATGGCCTGTTCAACCGTCGGCTGGATTCTATCGCTCGTCCGAATAGAACGCGTATATACGTATCCTCTTTTCGGATCAAAGCCACGAATAACTCCGAGTATTTTCAAATCCCTGGACAGCGTCGCCTGCGTTACTTCGATACCCGCCCCTTCGAGACGCGCTTTCAGCTCACATTGACTGTGTATGCTTTCATTATGAATGAGAGCGAGAATCTTCCTGTGTCGTATCTCCTGTCTATTCAGCTGCTTCCCCCTTTCCAGGCAACTTTGCCTCCATGATTATTGCGCCTCTCGGGCATACCGAGGCGCATACCCCACAGCCTGAGCATACTTCGTAATTTATATTAAAATTTTCACCAATGCGTTCAATAGCCTGTCTCGGGCAGTTTTCAACACAGATATCGCATTGAATGCAGGTCCCGCAGGAAAAACAGGCATCCAGATCACTGAACAGTGAATCCTTTTCTTCGAAATAGACGAGATTTATCCTTCTCTTGTCGACCACTGTATCGAATTCTGAAGGCTGAGGAATACCGCGAAACAAGGAATGAATCGCCAGCGCAGCATTCTTGCCCATACCGATCGAATGCGTTACAAGGCCCGGCGCCGCGGCATCTCCGATGACATACACACCCGGAATATTCGTCGCAAAGGATTCTTTGTCCAGAACGATGCTTTCTCCCACAAAATCGAACTCCGGTACCTCACCTATCGATTCGATGAGAATGTCGGCATCAAGGGTCTGTCCGTTATTCAGAAAAGCCTTCCCCTCACTGAAATGGTCGACCGACCTCGGATATATAACCTGCAGACCGAGACCGAGCGCATGCTCGAGCTCCCTGCCGAAAGCCGCGGGCTTCTGTATATCGATTGCAGTAACCGACTTCGCACCGAGACGAAAACACTCTCCTGCGACATCCATAGTTACATTCCCGGCACCGATAATGACAACCGCCCGTTCATCAAGCCGCATTTCCTCATTCATCTTGACCGACCTGAGAAATTGAAATGATGATAGTGCCTTGTCTTCTCCTTCAAATCCAAGGATCCTCGGCTTTTCCGCACCGACTGCAAGTATAACCGCATCGTACTCATCCCTCAGGTTGTGAAAAAGCTCACCATCAACACCCTTTCCGGTAACAAAACGTATCCCCAGAGACCGAATGCGTTGAAGGTCTTTTTCCACCTCTCCCCGCGGAAGCCGCTCTTCAGGAATGTTATGGACGAGCTTACCACCGATGTCCTCTTCCTTTTCATATACGTCAACTGTATAGCCCCTCCGTGCCAGATGCCATGCGGCAGTGAGACCGGCAGGACCCGCACCGACAACACAGACCTTCTCCGTTTTCTGGCCCTCAATGATCTTTGCCTGGCCGGTTGGATGAAACTGCCGGGCAATTTCATCGATTTTCACCGCATCATCGAGATTGTTTCTTGTGCAGGCGGCCCTGCATAACCCGGGGCAGATCATTCCGCAGCATGAGTATCTGAACGGCGTGTAATCATCGATGAGATCGAAGGCTTCCTCGGTTTTCCCCTCCTTCAACTTTCTGATTATTACAGGGTTGGGTATGCCGATCGGACATGCATTCGCACACGGCGGTGTAATATTTCGATGAACAGGAATAAAATCGCGGGATATTTTACTCGAAGGGACATACAGATTTCCGTACGGCCGTTCAGCCGCACGGACAATCACAGAAAACGGTGCATCGACAATTTTCTGCAGGTCAAGATCGAACTCTGCGGCAAACTCCTCAAGATACGGATACACAGCCTCGATGTCACGCTGATCGGCCTTTTTCATCAATGCGCCTTTTCCAAGCTGGGCTTCTGTAATAGCGCCACGGACATAGATTGTGCCTCCGAACATACCCGAGGCGACATGACGTGAAACGGGTGATTCGTAATCCTCGAGACCATACCCGAGCACGATGATCGTCCCGCCTGCCATATACTCACCCACATAATCACCAATCCTCTCGCCGACAACCATAACTGGGCTTTTTGCGCCGTACTCCTTCATCATGATCCCGGCCCTGAATCCGGCAGAACCTTTTATATAAATCTTGCCGTTTCTGACCATGTGCCCCGGTATATCTCCCACGCTCCCATGCACTGCAATATACCCGTCGTTCATCGTATTACCCACGCCGTCCTGCGCATTTCCGAATACCCGTATCCGCGCTCCTCCGTTGAAAACGGCAAGGTCCTGTCCCGGAACGCCTATGATGTCTATCTCGACATCATGGCCAAGGCCAGCCCCTATGTATCGCTGACCGATGACACCTTCAAGCACGAATCGGCGGACACCCTGATCGATCTGCTCTCGGATTATATTCCCCAGCTGCCGATAATGCATCGTGCCTACCATAATTTTACACGCAGTTTTCGATTTTTCCACGTCTCCCCCGTAATCCAGCGAGCCCCAGTTCGTCTACTTGCCCGCCTGTTTTACTCCTAACACGTCCAGTTCATCTTCGGTGAGGTGTATTCCTCGCAATCGTTCCCTGTTACCGACCAGTGAACCGATTGTATTAATTCCCATTCCTCCCATAAGCTCCTTGATTTCATCCGTCCAGGCCTGCACCAGATTGACCAGCGCCTCCTGTGCAATATCGATATCTATTCTCTGCGCAAGATCAGGCCGGTTTGTGGTGATGCCATAGCTGCATCTGCTCGCATAGCAACGCTGGCATAACCCGCAGCCGAGAGCGACAAGCACCGCTGTTCCGATATACACCGCATCTGCTCCGAGACAGATCGCCTTGAGCACATCTGCGGAGTTGCGTATACCGCCTGCAGCGATCAGGGACACCTGGTCCCGGATCTTTTCCTCCCTGAGCCTCTTATCCGCCGCAGAAATGGCAAGCTCTATGGGAATACCCATAGACTGCCGTATTCGGCGAGGGGCCGCTCCAGTTCCTCCCCTGAATCCGTCAATAGCGATAATATCCGCACCGGCACGCGCAATACCCGCGACAATAGGCGCAATATTGTGCACCGCTGAAACCTTGACCGATACCGGTTTCCTGTATCGTGTTGTCTCCTTGATCGCGAATATCAGCTGTCTCAGATCTTCAATCGAGTAGATGTCGTGATGCGGTGCAGGCGAAAGTGCATCGGCTCCTTTGGGAATCATCCTCGTTTTTGATATTTCATCCGTTACCTTTTCCCCCGGCAAATGTCCCCCGATGCCAGGCTTTGCCCCCTGGCCTATCTTTATCTCGACTCCCGAACAGTTTCTGAAAAATCGGGGACTCACCCCAAATCGCCCCGATGCAACCTGCACGATGGTGTTTCCGGCGTATTCATTGAGCTGTTTGTGAAGCCCGCCTTCACCCGTATTCCAGTAGGTGCCGAGCTCGCGGGCCGCCTTCGCCTCGGCAATCTGCACCCGGAGATTAATGGATCCGAAACTCATTGCGGAGAACAGTATGGGAGTCTCCACTTGCAGCAGAGGCGGCTTTTCCGCAGCGGAGAAATCCTTTCTCCCGAGAAATACCCTCGTTTCCATCGGTTCCCGCAGAGGATCAATCGGCGGATTGGTTACCTGACATGCATCGAACATCAGCTGATCAAAATAGCTCATAAGCGCCGAATCCGAACCGGTCGATATCAGGAGCACGTGTCCCGGGTTGTTCGGGTCGGCCTGCCGCCATAAATTTTTCTGATCTCCCCGCCAGTACCGGTGTGAGGAAACGAAAGGAATATCGACAATAGTAATGGCATCTTCCGGACACTGGCGCTCACAATAGTGGCATGCGCCGCATGAGCTTCTGTTTGCAACCGGTATGGTAATCGGTTTCCCCTCGACAACCTTCTCCGGCACGAGCCGTATCTCTCCCCACGTGCACGCAGTGGCACAAAGTCCGCAGCGCGTACAGCGGGTATAATCGAACACAGGCATATACTTGACCGGCCGTCTCCAATTTCGCAACATATTGA
Source organism: uncultured Spirochaetota bacterium (assembly GCA_964525675.1). Lineage (GTDB taxonomy): Bacteria > Spirochaetota > B62-G9 > B62-G9 > DRHN01 > CAYSRJ01. The sequence goes on along the minus strand of CAZGJW010000021.1, from coordinate 18,845 downwards.
GACCGTGACCATTCCCCGTATTTTTATTCGCTGACCCGTCGTCAGCAGGCTTTTCCACATTACGCTGCAGCATCGACATCTCCCTTCATTCTTACTATTGCAGGCCTTCCTCCTGGCAGCATCCAGGTTTTCCCCCTCTCAGGACAGAGCACCTCAAAGCTGCACTCTTCACTTGAAAAGAAAAACCGGTCTCCGCTCTGGGCACAGACGAGCGGGCGAAGCTTCAGGTTATCATTCATAGCAATCATCTCTTTCCCATTGGTAACGAGAATGGCAAACGGCCCGTTGAGCAGGGCCTGAGGGTAGTACTGTCTGAGGTAGGTTAGTTTTTTCTTCTCCCTGTCATCGACCTTTTCGATTTCATCCCAAAGGGGAGGTGAAAGAATGCTGCAGGTATCCTCGAGGGACATCTTCTGCTCCCGGACTAAGAGGTCGAAGAGATAGCTGATCACCTCGGTGTCTGTTTTCAGGGTACACTCATAATCGAACATTTCGAGATAGTTGCGATTCACCCCGTATGACGTAATTTCTCCGTTGTGCACGACGGACCACTCGAGGAGTGAAAACGGGTGCGCGCCTCCCCACCAGCTTTGCGTATTCGTCGGGAACCTGCTGTGGGCGATCCATACCGGCGCCTCTATTTTGTCTATAAGATAGAATTCACCGAGATCTTCAGGGTAGCCGACACCCTTGAATACCCCCATGTTCCGTCCGCACGACATGACAAAGGCTCCCCGAATAGAACGGTTGAAGCTGAACACGAATTTCTTCATAAAGACATCTAGCATCTCCCTCTCCTCGTGGACGGTGGTAACACCCAGATTGGAAAGCTTGAGGTCTTCATTACTCGGTCCCGGGTAGGTAAAGTATCTCTTCAGCAACGGATGCCATGTAATGCTCGTCACATCCTTTGTGGGCATGTCCTCTGTTATCTTCACGTAAAGATGCGCCCTGATAAACTCATCCGCTTCCCTCGCAGCCCGCTCAGTGTCACAGGCGACATGGAGCGCATAGTAATCTGGAAACTCCGGATATATCCCGTATGCGGCAAAACCGCCGCCAAGACCGTTGCCCCGCTCATGCTGAATTTTGATTGCCTGTATGAAATCGGCCCCGCTGAGCACACCGCCTGCTGTATCGATACCACCCACTATCCCGCACATAGCCCCTCCGATTTAAACTATAGGCAAGTGAACTTTCAATCTTAATAAGTATAAACCTACACTTGCCGTATGGTTTTTACCTATAGAATGTAATAGAAGATAATTGTAAAATAAAAAGTTAGCTGAGCATAAAAATCCTGGTACAAAAACAAGTTGTTAAATGGATAAAACCATAAATGTTTTGTATATATATACGATTTTAGACCTATTGTCAAGATATTTAGCCATTTTATGTATAATTATTTAATCTTTTTGTATATTTATTCAATTAAAATAAAAGGGGAATGATTTGTGGTCACACGATGTTGGTCGGGCTGAACCTGCCCGAGTTTACCCTGAATACGAACTTATCGCCTCGGTAGATAGAGTGCAAAAGCTCCACGGTTATATTGTCCTTATCGTATATTATCGATTCCTGGAGCATGGCGGGAAAACAGGAATCAAGTCCCAGCAACTTCGCGTCTTCATCGGGAAGATCGATTGCCCGCAGCGTCTGGACTGAACGCTCTAAAGAAACGCCGAAATGCTCTATGATCGTCTGATAGAGCGAGTCCGGTATTTCCATACCCATGATGTCGCCGTACTCACGGTACGAAAGATAACTTCGCTCGATAACGAGTGGAATGCCATTTCCATATCGAACCCGTTTGATACGTATGGCCCGATTATCACTGCCGAGCATGAGCTTTTCTGCCAAATCATCGGTTATCCGCACGATCTTTTTTGAGAGAAGCTTGGTATCCGGCTTGATCCCAAGCCTGGTAAGCTCCTGGGTCAGGCTCTGTATGTTCTGCAGAGAGTACTGCAATTTATTGTCTGTTCTCGACGATACAAACGTGCCGATACCGTTTTTCTTTATGACAAGACCGATGTTCACAAGCTGCTGTATAGCCTGGCGAACAGTATTCCTGTTTACATTGAACATATTCGAAAGGTCGATCTCAGACGGCAGCCGCTCGCCGATAGCGTATCTGCCCTTGTCAATCATGCTTTTAAGCCATTCACTGAGCTGCAGATATTTGGGGAGCGCGCCTTTTTCTTTTGTAATTTCAACCATAACCGTTTTCACACAGGTGTGTTTCCTTGTATTTACACCCTCTGGAGCGTATCTATACCATAGTATACCTTATCACTCACAAATTCAACGGTAAAATACGACATAAATGGGCGTGCGTATCAACGGCGAGGAAGGTGAGCTTGCTCGCAGCAGTAAAAATTGTCCTGAAATCAGGCTTCTCCTCAAATTATAGCTGGAATTCACGCCATCCCGATAGTATCATATGCGTACAGTACAAAAACGGAGTTACATATGCCGGTGCCGACCATTGAATGGGACAATGGAAGAGTCCGTATCATCGACCAGACCAGACTCCCTCTTGAAAAGAAGTTTATTACCATCGATACAAATGAACAGATGTGGGAAGCAATTAAAAAGCTGAAGATACGGGGCGCGCCTGCAATCGGGATTGCGGCTGCGTTCGGCATCTATCTGGGTATACGTGATTTTACCGGCGTATCAGAGGATTTCATGAAACGTTTCAATGAGGTGTGCAGCTACATTGGCTCCTCGAGACCGACCGCTGTTAATCTCTTCTGGGCGATTGAACGGATGAAGAACCTGGTGTCCCGGAATGCCGATCGTGTGGTCAATGATATGAAGGACCTCATCCTGAAAGAAGCGGTATCGATGATCGATGAGGACAACCGCATCTGCCGGGCAATAGGGAAAAACGGCAGGGCGCTTATAACCCAGGGGTGTTCGCTCCTCACCCACTGTAACGCAGGCGGACTCGCAACAGCGATGTACGGGACCGCCCTCGCTCCAATATTCAAGGCGCACGAGGACGGACTTTCGATTCACGTATTCGTCGACGAGACACGGCCTCTTCTGCAGGGTGCGCGCATTACCGCGTGGGAGCTTTTAGAAGCCGGCATTTCGGCAACCCTCATCACGGACAACATGGCAGCAAGCGTTATGCAGAAGAAAAAGGTGGATATGGTTATCGTCGGCGCCGACAGGATAGCCGCAAACGGCGATACGGCAAACAAGATCGGCACTCTCGGCGTTGCGGTGCTGGCAAAGGAATTCGATATTCCCTTCTATGTCGCGGCACCGATATCGACCATCGATGTGAATACATCCTCAGGAAGCGAAATACCGATTGAAGAGAGGGGGAAAGAGGAGGTGATACGGGGCTTCGGCACGCAGACCGCTCCCGCCGATATCAACGTGTACAACCCCGCATTCGATGTAACACCGGCAAAGTACATTACCGGTATTATTACCGAAAATGGAATCATCAATCCACCCTATGAAAAAAGCATCGCAAGCATAACCGGATAGGGAAGGCCTCTCATTGTACCAGTTATCAGCGAGATTCATCATCTTTATTGTAATCATTTACGGGTTTCTATTTTCCGGATACGCCCTTAAACTGTGCTACAGGGGATTGGGCGCCTACAGCAGAGAGCTGTCACGTTATATCGTCATATTCCTCTCACCGATCATCACTATCAATGCTCTGTGGTCGCTCGAAATACAGAACGCCCGATTCGCCTCATTACCGTTTCTGCTAGCCGGCATGCAGCTTTTTGCGATTATCCCGGCCCTCATTATTGCGAGGCTGTTGAAATCGACTCCCGGTGAAAAGGGGAGCATCATTGCATGCTCGATGTTTTCCAACAACGGGTACACGCTCGGGAATTTTCTCTGCCTGCTCTTTTTCGGAGATGAGGGCCTCTACCTGGGAAGCTGGTTTATAGCACTGTTTCTTCCGGTGTACTACCTCATCGGTTTTCCCATAGCAAGTATTTTATCCGGTAAAAGAAAGATGGGGTTGAAATCCGCTCTCATCGAGCTTACCCGGGACCCGGTAAGCATAGTACCGATTTCATCAATGGCGCTGGGAATGCTGCTGAACTTATCAGGGCTTCCGAGACCGGCAATTGTAAACACCATCGCGTCACACTACGTTACCTACATACTGGTGGCATGTTCCTCGATTGCAATCGGCATAGGGCTCAACTTCACAAAATCCCTGAAGTACGTTAAGCACGCACTTTTTATTGCCCTTGTAAAGTTTTGCTACACCCCGCTGACCGGTACTCTTCTGCTTTTCCTCTTCGGATATTTGAGAATGGAGAACAGCCTGCCTGCAGAGGTTGTACTACTCCAGTCTTTCATGCCCTCTGCGATCATGGCCGTCATTCTTGCAAAATTGTTTTCACTAAACAGCGATCTGGCCAATGCCGCATGGATACTGACGAATCTCTTCGTTATTCCGCTCATCCCGGCCGCTCTCATCGGCATTCGTTTTTTTACATAAGCGCATATGGATACTGCAATTTTTTGATTAATATTCATGGTATATTAATACATATGGTTTTATCCATTAAAATTACGGTTTTTTGTACCAGAATTTCATGCAAAGCTGACTATCTATACTGTTACAATTACTTGTAATTACATTCTAGAGGTAAAAACCATTAGGCAAGTGCCGGTTTTAATTGTTAAAGTTTGGAAGTTCACTTGCCTATATTTTGGTGCTTTCGGTTCAGCGATGGAACAGATATGAAACTGCAGGATCTAATCGAATTATGTACAAAATATTCCGATGGCATCGATGCGGTTACCATCATTCCACCCATCGACCTCTCCAGCCCCCTCCGTCATACACTCAGAGCTCTTTCTGCAGGATATATTCCCGAAAGCTACCGGTGGACCCCCAAGAAAACTGCATACGCATATTCCTATAAATCATATGGAAGCTGGGTGAAGAGTATCATCCTTGCCGCCAAGTACTACTTTACAGATGAAACGTTCAGTGACGATCCCGGGCGTGGAAGAATCGCACGATTCAGTTGGAGAAACAACTACAGGTACTTGAAGATGAGGCTCACAGCCCTGATCGATTCCCTGCAGGCCTACACCGGAACACAGATACAGAGCAGGGTGCTCTCAAACTATACCTCGATTCCGGAAAAGGCACTTTTCAACTTTTCGAAGCTCGGGAGCATCGGGAAAAACTGCGTTGCTGTCAGCAGGAATATGGGCTCCTTCTTTGTCATCGGAGAAGCTGTAACCGACATCGAGGTGTCGGATTTTCAAATCACTGAGCTCCGGCGACCCGATTTTTCTATTTGCGGACCCTGCCGCGCATGCATAGATGCCTGTCCCACAGGCGCCATTATCGCTGACGGAGTTGTTGATGTCAACCGCTGCTTCCAGTATATGTCGGAAAATCTCATGTCCGTACCGAGGGATTTTCGCGCCCAATGGGGCAACAGGCTCTATGGATGCAGCAGCTGTATCGATATATGCCCCTTCAACAGTGCACTCGAACCGAATGCAGAGAGGCACAGTGTCGGTTATGTAGGGCAGGACATCTCCCTCATCGATCTTCTGGGCATGAGTGATGCACAGTGGCAGGCACGATTCCGGAACAACCAGATAGGCATACGCAGGCGCCAGGCAATTGAAAAAAACGCAGTGCTGGCACTCGGCTGCCTGGAATATAAAAAGGCCGGGGCCGTTCTTGAAGAGTTTCTCAACCACGAGCACCCGGTTTTACGCATCAGTGCCGCGTGGGCCCTCGGGAGGATCAGGACAAAAAGCGCGCTCAAATCCCTTGAAAAAAAATACAGGAAAGAACCGGACCGGAGTGTGCTAAAAGAGCTCGAGCTCAGCATTCAGGGCATATAATGTTCATTAAAGTAGTGGCGTACATTAGGCTTCATCCTTGTCCGGACTCTTTCACGATCTTCCACCGGGCCCCCTCTTTTGTGTCCTCTAGCACCACTCCACGCTCGAGGAGTTTCTGCCGTATCTCATCAGCGCGTGCGTAGTTTTTGTGTTTGCGCGCCTCCTCTCTTTCCCGAATCAGCGTCTCAATCTCCTCGGGCAGCATCTCCCGCTCGAAGGTAAAAACTCCCGTCACAGAATCTATATCTTTTATAAAATCGAGCACCGCGTGGGCATCGGGCACAGAAAGCTCTCCTCTCTCGAGAGATGTATTTATTTCTCTGATAAAAATAGAAATTGCTGCAAGAGCTTTCGAAATGTTTAGATCATCATCCATACCGCGCTCAAACCCACCCCGTGTCCTCTCGATAAGTCCGTGTACCGCGTCGCTTTCCATACCGCGTATCCGGTTACCAACCCCGTTTCCTCCACCGGACCCTGCAGCTTCTGAAACACGGATAATAAAATCGTTTATATGGTTGAGTGTATGGTACGCATGGTCGAGATTTTCAAGGCTGAAGTTCAAAGGCGCCTTGTAATGAGCGGACAGGAGAAAAAAACGCACTGTGAGAGGGTCGTATTTCTTGAAAATTTCACGGAGAGTAAAAAAGTTCCCCAGTGACTTGCTCATCTTCTCGTTATCGATGTTTAAAAATCCGTTATGCATCCAGTGCCGCGCAAATCTATACCCCGCACCACGGGCCTGAGCGATTTCATCCTCATGATGGGGAAAGGTGAGGTCCTGCCCCCCGCAGTGGAGATCGAATTCCTCTCCCAGATAATGAATACTCATAACCGAACATTCGATATGCCAGCCCGGTCTCCCCTTCCCCCACGGGCTCGGCCAGAACGGCTCGCCCGGTTTTTCAAACTTCCACAGTGAAAAATCACCCGGGTTCCTTTTCGACTCATCGATCTTAATTCTCGCGCCGCTTCTGAGATCTTCGAGTGACTGGCCGCTCAGCCTCCCGTACTCCGGGAAGCTCGAGATATCGAAATACACACCGTCATCCAGGGTGTAGGCATGATTGTTGTCGAACAGCTTTTTAATAAAAGAAATTATTTCATCGATATGGTCGGTCGGCTTCGGCGCAAAATCGGGCTCCAATATATTGAGCCGGGCGTAATCCTCCTCGTATATTCCGATAAACCTCTCGGTCATCTCCCGTACGGTCACGCCTTCTTTGTTTGCCCTTTCGATGGTTTTGTCATCGATATCCGTCCAGTTCCGCACGAAGGTGACTTCATACCCTCTGTACATGAGATAGCGCCTGAGAAGATCAAAAACGATCGCTGATCTTCCATGGCCGAGATGCCCGTAATCGTACACAGTGGGGCCGCACAGATAGATACCGATCTTTTTGTCGTCCAGCGGCTTGAGCTCCACCTTTTTGCCCTGCAGTGTATCGAATATCTTCATACCCGGTTCAGCACCCTGCCTATTCAGTTTTTTATTGAAAATAAATAAAAAGCAGACGGAAAAGACCGCCAGCGGTACATTGATGCACAATCCGGTGTTTTTTCCATTAATGTAATCAATACTGACTGCACCAGGAACAAATAAATGACTATTAATTTAAAAAAAAATCAGTTATTTTTTATCGGGATTCAATATTTTGTAAACAGTATAAAAACTCTGGAAACACATCCGGGAAACATCGGACCGGCTGTCGGAAATGGGGAGAACGCAATGAGACACATCATTCTTCAGTATGCGAAGGACATGTGCGCGGGAAGGCTTGCACGTGGATTCGACCACGTTAACCGGGTATACCATCTGGCAAAACAGCTTGAAAATAGCTACGATGATGAGGTTCTCTACGCGGCAACCTATCTTCACGATATTATACTCGCCGAGCCCCATCAGCTTCAATCCGCGGAAAAAGCGGAAGCCATCCTTCACGAAGTGGGTTTCAGGCCCGGAAAAATCGCGCTTGTAAAAGAGGCAATACTCAACCATATACCCGAGGGAAATCCGGTCTCAAAAGAGGCAAAAATGCTGCATGATGCGGATATCCTCGATTCTCTTGGCATGACCGGCATGACACGACTTGCCATCGGCGCTTTTTTCTGGAAAGGAGCGCGAACGCTTATCGACGTCTCTCAACTCATTACCGAGTACAAAGATCGCGCTGCAGGACATCTCACACTGGACAGAAGCAGTGAGATCGCCCGTGAGAGGATAGAAATAATGGAAAATGCCCTGTCCCAGCTGAACAGGGAGATATCCATTGTTGAAACGGCATGAATGCGGGTTTGAACCTCACCTTTGAAAAACATTGGTTATCAGAGGGTTAGAAATTACGATGGTTCATGGGAGGAATGGGGAAACTCCTGGAATCTTCCAACTTTTCTCTGGAGGGCTTTTCTCCGGTAAAGGCCGTACTGTACATAACCTGCAAATAAAAACAAATAAAATAACCTTCATTATTGCAATTTAAGCTTTCCATGGTACTATTACTTTTATAAATGTACTGAAATGATTAAGGAGAATGAAATATTTTAATGAATAAGAGACCTGTCATGAAGAGAGTAACCGCATTAATTATTATGCTACTGATCATTTTTGTTCCTTTTACAGTCAAGGCTGGAGGAGCAAAAGAATCTTCTGCAGAAAGAGGCGAATACCTTGCCGGAAAGGGAATCATTGTTCAGCCCCAGGAAATCCACATAGACTCATATATCAGCTACATTGATTATCATTATCCAAAGCCTGAGTCAGGTGTTGGGGTTTCGCTTTACTCGGGGCATCGTCAGATATCAACGAGGGGGCAGGAGGAAATTATACAAATAGGTATTCAGGGAAGGGAGACAAGATTTGAAGAGCTTCCTCCTTTAAACCTGGCTTTTGTGGTCGACAAAAGCACATCGATGAATGAGCAGGATAAAATGGACTGGGTAAAGGAGGCCTTTGATACTTTCACCGAACGAGTGCGGGCTAACGATTTTGTTTCGTTGGTGGTATTTGATGATGAAGCGAAAGCCCTCTTTCCTTCCACTCAAATGAGATCGATAGAGGATCTTATGAAGTTCAAAGATTCAGTTCATTCCATAATTCCAGGCGGAGGGGATAATCTGGAGGCGGGGCTCATTCTTGGCTACCAGCAGGTGCAGGCCAATTTCCGTAAACATTATTCTAATAGGGTTATATTGCTGTCAGATGGAACTGAAGTCTCTGGTGACACGGTATCTGGAGAAGAAGCGATACCGGGTATTTTGGAGATGATAGAAAGCTTTAATGAAAAGCATATCAATCTTTCGACCATCGGGGTCGGGGCAGACTACAATCTGGAATTAATGATGGACATGGCTGATACGGGTGGAGGCAGCTCACGGTTTATCTCAGGCAGGGAGGAGATGGAAAGAACCTTTGGAAGTGATCTTGACAGAACATTCGTCCCTACGGCTCGGAACCTGAATATGACATTGGAGTTCCTCCAGGACGTGGAAATACTGGAAACCTGGGGTTATAACAACAGGGTAGACGGAAACACAGTCCATTATTTCCTTGACACCCTGCATCATCGTGATTATGAAACGATTTTGGTGCAAGTCAGGACACCTCGTCAAGAAATACAGGGATCAACCCAAAGAAGAAACCTGGCCCGTTTTTCTCTTTCATACACTGATTTAAAATGTAAAAAACACGATCAGGGTCCATATTATCTGAAGGTAAACTTCGTTGACATTGAGTCGCCAGTCATGGGATTTTCCGATGGAATGGTGTTGCAATCCGGAACCATGCTGCATTATGCTCAGTCATTGAAGAAAATTGGAGAACTTTATTATACAAAACGGCTGCAGACGGCTCTTGATCTTATAATTTCAACCCGGAAGGAAATTAAAAACGCGAGGCTTAGATTGGGAAATAAAGGATTTGATAATGAAATTGAGATTTTGGATAAATATATTGCTGTTCTCGGGCAGGACCTGGCACTGACAGAAACCGAAATAAAAAGGATCGCCATGGATGAGGAAATAGTACCATCTGTTCAGGAGCGATCTTTTAATGACCGCATAAAAAACATGTTTCGTGAAATGACACTCGTTCTGGAATCGAAGGAGAAAGGCTCTATCTTAATAGCAGGTTTCATTACCGGAGAAGGAATAAAATCAGACCTGACAACAATGCTCGATAAAATGGCACTGGTGGAAATTGAAAAGCTTCACAGCTTCAGGGTTATAGAAAGGGAAAGACTTAATGTGATCCTGAAAAAGCAAAAAATTGCTCAAACGGACCTTTTGGATACAACAAACGCCATCAAAATTGGAAAAACGATGAAGACTGATTACGTACTAATAGGATCGGTCGCTGAAACAAAAAAAACAATTGTGATATTTGGAAGGCTTATAAACGTTGAAACAGCGGAGATTGAATCCGTTCCTCAGGTCATTCTTCCAAAAAATAAGGATGTGGAATCATTGCTGTAACACATAGGAGGCAAAAAATGCGTGTATTGCTTGTAGGTCCAGAAGAGGAAGAGAATCTATCGATTCGGTATCTATCATCTTCGTTACAGGCTGCAGGCCATGAAGTCGATATTGCTCCGTTTAATTGTGCCGATGATATGGATTCAGTTGTTTGTGCGGCCTCGAAGGTCGACCTGGTTGGACTTTCTATGAGTTTTCAATCACGAGCACGTGAATACCTGGAACTTGCCCGCAGGGTCAAGAAAGAGCATCCTGCACGTCCTGTTGTAGCCGGTGGACACTTTGCATCCTGTGCAGCGAAAGATCTCCTATACCACCATCCCCAAATCGACTTAATCGTCATTCATGAGGGAGAACAAGCTCTCGTGGAGATAGCCGATGCCGGTAGTAAGCTACATCAACGACAACAACGGATAAAAGGCATTGCCTGCCGTGACGGGAATGACATTTGCTTCACTGAACCAAGACCAGTCATCGAGAATTTAGATACCCTTCCTCCCCCTGATCGACGGGGTTCTGTACGACTGCTTGCCGGTGTACCCACAGCCAACATGCTTGGAAGCAGGGGATGCTTTGGCTCTTGTGATTATTGTTGTATTGTCACACTCCATAAGCTTGCGCCCGGAAAGCACTTTCGGCAACGAAGTATTGAGAGCATAGCCGATGAGATGGCAAGTTTATATAACGAACGGGGTATACGCCAGTTCATCTTCCATGATGACAACTTCCTTGTTCCTTCTGTAAATAAGAATCATCGGCGTTTGGATGCTCTTGAGCGCGCTCTTGCTAATCGTGGAGTCAACGATATAGCATTCGCAATTAAATGCCGTCCACATGAAGTTGATAAAGATATCTTCAAGAAGTTACAGGAGATGGGCTTGTTGCGGTTGTACCTGGGCATAGAGTCGGGTAGTTCAACAGGGTTGTCTTCCATTGGCCGCAAACAGACAGTTGCCGATGCTGAAAGAGCACTTGAGATATGCGAAGACCTTGGGATTTCCTCTCAGTACATAATCATGATATTTCACCCGGATGCAACCATAGATACGATGCGGACAGACCTGGCGTTCATGAGAGAACACATTGATCATCCTCTATCATTTGTCCGCGTCGAAACATTTGCAGGCACTCCTCTTGAGCGGCGGATGATTGAAGAAGGGCGAGCCAGAGGCAGTTACCTGGCCCGGTATTATCATTTGCTTGACCCGGCAGCTGATCTTGTATGTAGCATTGCAAAGAAGAACTTTCTTAAGAGATCTTGGGGTAATGACAACTTTATGGATTTTGCCATTGGGATGGAACATCTTTCAGAGATTATGAAGCATTTCTGCAAAGGAACAAAAGTTGATGCATTGCATGAACAGATTCACACATGGTGGTTGGAAATCAACAGAAATAGTTTGGATTTACTCGAAAGTCTGGTTGACATTTGTGCTTCAGATCCCCATCAACTGCACAAAAGCACTAGCAATAAAATAAAAGATCTCCTGGAGGAGGAAGCTTTTACTCACAGTCTTTTTTACGAACAAGGTAAGAGGCTTAAGCGAAATCTCGAAGAGCTCACGCTGGGTATGGTTGGGCTGAGACAAATTGGGACTGAAACGATACGAATACAATCACGGTATGGATCAATAGCGAGACACGCTGCTGCCGTTATGCTTGCTTTATGTGTCGCAGGAGTAGTACCCAGCATAGGATTTTCCCACCAACCTGCGTCTCCAATAGAAGTGGATTCGGACACTGATGGTTTATGTGATGTATGTGAGACTTTAATATTCGGGACAAACCCAAAATTAGCGGACACCGATGGTAATGGGATTATGGATGGAGATGAGGACCATGATGGAGATGGGATTACAAATCTTGAGGAGTTTAAAAATACAGTGGCCCTGATTGATGCTGTAGAGATAGGTGATACAAAAAAGGTTATAGCCTTGCTGGATTATAGCCCTTACATGCCTATTATAGATGATGATGGTATGACGCCGCTGACACGGGCATCAAATCACGGTTATAGCGAAACCGTGCAGGCCTTGCTGAATGCGGGCGCTGAGGTAAATGCAGAGGACAGGGGTGGACGGACAGCCCTTATGGAGGCGGCGGAGAGAAGCCACATCGAAATCCTCCAGATACTGCTCAAGGCGGGTGCTGATGTGAAAATGAAGGATACGGGTGACTGGACAGCCCTGATGTGGGCGGCGAGAGGTGGTGACTCCGAGCCTGTTCGGATCTTATTACAGGCGGGGGCTGATGTGAATGTGAGGGATAAGGGTGGACGGACAGCCCTTATGGAAGCGGCGGGGAGAAGTTACATCGAAATCGTGCAGATCCTGCTGAATGCAGGGGCCGACGTGAATGCGAAAACGAGTGATGGTTTGACTGCCTTGATGAGTGCAGCGTCATCCGGTACTGTCGACACCGTAAAAATCTTGCTGGAAGCGGGCGCTGATGCAAATGCGAAAGACAATAAAGGCCAGTCCGCCTTGAAGATTGCAAGTGATAAAGGGTATTCTGAAATGATAGAATTGCTCAAGAAAGCCCATGCCAGGGAATAGCTAAATCATCAAATGTACGGTTTCGGGTACGTGCGATCCGTTATTTACTATTGCTGTGAACATTCTTTTTGAAGGAAGAAAAATATGAAGAGATTCTTGATGCGGGATTTGATGGTGTATATCTCGATATCATCGATGCATTTGAATATTTTGAAGATCAATGAGCATGCCGATCTATTAGAGTTCAAAAAATGACAGCCGAAATCGGGGCACAGGAAACAGGTAGATTGAGCAGCTTAAAATATTCTCCAGACAATACCCATTAATACAGTGATGCTATCTGCAGATATATGGTATACCAAATCATGGTTCGGCGCATCAGGATCAACCGGTAACTCCGTGATATCCCCAACCTGGCGTATATGTTGCCTCTATTTCCCAATAGTACTCGTCAGGTCCATTATCTGAGCGGATTTTTTCTATCTGGTCCGGCAACCTTCTCGTGGTGGTTCGCCCCTCGTGTCCCATGCCCACTCCCGCTATCCCCCGGGTCGTCAGATCGAGGGCATCGGAATCGCGCTGTCTTCGTCCAGATTTCCATCGAGAGTAAATCCGGCCACGATTCCTTTTATTTCGTCGACACGTACGCCCTTGTCCGGGGTGCGTTAACGAGGGTTTTATTCAATTCCTCCTGTACACCGGTGCAGGCAACGAGAAAACGGCGGCGGTCGAACAAAGAATTAGCGCGATCGTTTTCATCAGCTAATCCTGTTTATAATTATAGCACTTATTCACAATAGCTCCTGAATCAATTGTCTTCACATTGGTGCCTGACCGGCAGTATATTAACGTTTCTGTTTTCGGGCCCGATTTCATGCAGGGAGAATAGGTTCCCCATGGTGTACCGTTACATCGACAGGCAGCGGCAGCTCATCAAGTCTTTTTACTCCGGCATCGGAAAAAGTGCGGTCATATATCCCACCTCCTTTGCAGTCGCTCTCGGGCACGGTCTCGTCACACTGGGGGCCATTTTCTACATTCGTGAAGTGTTTGCAGCCACTCCCAGCCAGGTTGGCTATTTAACCGCGCTCTGGTCGTTGTGCTATATTTTCGGGTGCATTTTTATCCGGCCGCTTTCGAACATGGTGCTCCCTCGCTACGTGCTGATGGCAGCTGCGTTTTTCAAAGGCCTATTCATCATCCTGATTCTTCAGGCGAAAACGATCGGCTTCGTCTACTTCTTCTACGGGCTCTTCGGGCTGTCCATCTCTTTTTTCTGGCCCCCTCTCATGGGGTGGCTTTCCCGCGGAATAGAGGGAGCGGAGCTTTCGAAGCTCATGTCCAACTACAACTTTTCCTGGAGCATCGGGAGCATCATAAGCCCCTTCATTGCCGGGTATCTGAGTATACAGGCACCCGCCCTTCCGCTCTACATCGGCAGTTTTTCCTTTTTTACCGCGAGCTTTCTTCTCGCCGGTGCGAATTTCTTCCTGCCACTGATCAGGCAGGATAGGGAGGTGACTGTCAACAGCAGACTGGAAACGCGCGAAAAAGATAACAGTACACCGCTGCGGTTTCCAGCCTGGATCGGGAACTTCACCTCCTACACGGTCATCGGCGTGATCGTGAACATCTTTCCCCTCTACGCCCTCGATACTCTCAGTATTCAGAAAAACATCATCGGCCTGCTTCTGCTCAACAGGGCTCTCTTCGCGATGTTCGGCTTTCTTTTCATGGGACGGACGATTTTCTGGCACTACAGGCCGCTTCAAATGCTCGTGTCGCAGGCTGTCATGGTGGTTGGTGTATTTCTCATGGCCTATGCGACTACCCCGATCACAGTAGGTGTTTTGATCGCCTGTATGGGTGTGAGTCAGGCCTTCAGTTATTTCAACAGCCAGTTTCACGGTATATCCGGGAGCATCAACCGGTCCGGTCGGATGGCGGTGCACGAATCCATTATTTCCTCCGGCCTCATCCTGGGGTCGACCATGGGAGGGGTGTTGTACCAGCGATACTCCATGGCCTTCGTTTTCGTCATCTGTGCCGCTTTCGTGCTCTTCGGTCTTATTGTAGAGTCTGCTTTCGTCGGCTGGTACGAGGCAGGGAGAAAGCGGCAGGATACAGGCACTGAATAAATCCCGTTGGCCCCGTCAGTCATACCGCCTGGTCCGGCCGGACCGGCTGTGGATGAAAGTACCGTTTTCGGTACGAATGTTGTTTTCCGTTACGGAGAGGAGAGTTATTTTCTTGGTTGCTCGGCAGAGCTCCTGACGAGGGGGTGAGCAGTGGAGTATATAATCGAGGCCGAAAACGTACAAAAATCCTTTGGCGAGCTCCACGCTGTCGACGGGGTCTCCTTCAGAGTAAAGAAAGGGGAAAGCTTCGGGCTCCTGGGCCCGAATGGCGCTGGAAAGACCACAACGATCAGGATGATCTACGGATTTTCCCCCATGACCTCCGGCTCTCTGAAGGTCTTCGGACTCGATGTCGTGACGGACTGGCGCAGAATAAAAAGCAGGATCGGCATCTGCCAGCAGGAAAACAGCCTCGATCCTGACCTCAGCGTGCAGCAGAATCTCGAGGTGTTCGCCCGCTACTTCGATATACCTAAAAAGGAGGCACAGGAGAGAACCCGTTTTCTTTTGGATTTTATATCGATGGGGCACAGGAAGGGCAACAGGGTCACTGAGCTTTCCGGTGGGCTTATGCGCCGCCTGGTGATCGCGAGGGCGCTTATAAACAACCCGGAGCTTATGATCCTCGACGAGCCGACCACCGGTCTCGATCCGCAGTCCAGGCACCAGGTGTGGGAACGACTTGAAGAACTCAAGTCGCGCGGGCTCACGATTGTCCTCACCACGCATTACATGGAAGAGGCTGCCCGGCTCTGTGACAGGCTTGTGATCGTGGACCATGGAAAAATCCTGGTGGAAGGCAAGCCAGGGGAGCTTGTCGCGCTCTATGTGGGAAGGGAGGTTATAGAGATCTCAGCTCCTTCCGAAGAGCTCCTCAGGTGGGTCAGCTCCGAGCGGCTCGACTACGAGAATCTGGGCCACCGGCTAATCATTTACTGCAAGGAGGGGGATTCGCTTTTCCATACGATCAGCAGGAAGTTTTGTACCGGAGGGTGCGATCTTAGGCTCGCGACGCTGGAGGATGTGTTTCTGAAACTCACGGGGAGAGGGCTGAGAGAATGAGAAACGGTAATCTGTCATGCAGGTTCATGAAGGTGTGGCAGAGAAACTTCACTGTGTATCAGAGGGTCTGGAAGATCAACTTTCTTCCTCCCCTGCTCGAACCGCTTTTTTACCTCTTCGCTTTCGGTGCCGGGCTTGGAACTCTCGTCGGCAGTATCGTCTACAGGGGTAGCGCCATATCCTACATCGGGTACATTGCTCCTGCCCTGGTGGCTATCAACATTATGTACAACGCCTTCTTCGAGACCACCTTTGCATCCTTCGTGCGCATGTACTACCAGAAAACCTTCGACGCGATGCTCGCTACACCGCTTTCCATTCAGGAGATCATCACGGGCGAGATCGTGTGGGGGGCAACAAAATCCGTCATCGGAACCTCAATCATGCTGGCCGTGATAAGTTTCTTCGGGATACTTCACTACCCCGCCGTTCTCCTGATCATACCTCTCTCCTTCGTGGGCGGTGTTGCCTTCGGAGCGATCGGCATGTTTTTTACCTCCGTGATTCCCAGCATCGATTCTTTCAATCTTCCCGTATTCCTTTTCATAACCCCCATGTTCCTCTTCAGCGGTACGTTCTTCCCCCTGGAAAACCTTCCGCCCTGGGTGCAGAAAGCTGCTCTCGCCTTTCCGCTCACCCATCTCGTGAAGCTGACCAGGGCGCTCGGCCTGGGTTATTTCGAGTGGGGACTTTTGTGGGACACGCTCTACCTCGTGGCCTTCAGCGCGGTCTTCTTCCCTCTTGCGATCAGGGGGATGCGGAAAAGGCTCATAAAGTGACAAGGGGGTGTTGGCACTCATGATACAGAATTCTTGACACTACTACTTTTTTGTTTAGCTGTCATAAGTTCAATGATAAATTCTGTCTGTTTTCGAAAATGAATGAACATTGCCATCAGGTTACATTCTTCTACAAGGGCAGATGGGTTGGTTGATAGAACGATAAAACCATATTTCTCCAAAAATAATAACAAGTAGGCGGCTTCAATCCAAGCTTATTAATCAGTCTGAAAAATGCAATTATATTTTTCAAGTTTCCGGTAAACGAAGGTTTGCTTTTTCTTTTCACATTCAGAACCTTCGCCAGCTTCAAACACCTATCGAAGTAACTCTTGTGTGAATATATCTTTTTAAGAATGTAAGTAAAATCATTAATAATCTCATTCCTTGGTCTTTTAGTGATAAAATTGAGTCCACTGGTAGATTGATCAATAGTAATATCGTTCACATCTAACTGGCTTGAATTATCAAAAAATCTCTTTTCCCTTATCAATCTACGGGTAAGCTGCGTATTGGGTAGTGCATACAGTAAACCGACCATCGCTATACATATCTTGCCATCAGTAACCGTTTTTTCGATCAGCCGTGCCATTTCACTGGTTTCATCATCGAAACCGATGATAAAACCGCCGCTTACGAACATTCCGTAGTGGTATATTTTATGGAGATCGTCGCAGATTTCTCTGTTTACATTTTGCTTTTTCTGAGTCGATTTAAGCACGTTATCGTCAACAGATTCTATACCGATGAATACATATCTGAAATCCACATCCTGCATCAATTTAAGAAGCTCTTCATCATCTGCAAGATTAATCGAGGCCTCTGTTCCAAAATAGAAAGGATAATTGTTAGATTCAGACCACTCACGAACAGCAAAGAGAATTTCCTTTACCTTTTTCTTGTTCCCGATAAAATTATCATCCACAAATTCCACAGAACCTCTGTATCCAGCCCGATACAATGCATCAAGTTCAGAGATAATTTGCTCCGCAGTTTTTGTACGTGGTGTTCTTCCATAAAGTTCGATAATATCACAAAACTCGCAGTTAAACGGACAACCGCGTGTAAACTGTATACCGACTGTCAGATAATCCTTAAAATTGAGCAAATCGAACTTTGGAACAGGGCTTCTGGTAATATCAGGTTTATTTCGAGGAGGTGGAAAGGTCCCCCTTTCAACTCCCTTTTTTAGGGCCTCCAGAAATGGTATGATGGTATCCTCAGCTTCACCCATGACAAGGTAATCAGCTTTTTCATAGATCTTTGGCTGTGAAGTTGGGTCAGGACCTCCTGCTACAACCTTTTTCCCTCGAGAATGGACTCTATCGATGAGTTTAAGAAAATTGATTTGCTGAGGGAGCATCCCGCCTATGAATACAAGGTCAGCCCAGTCTATATCTGAATCATGCAACTCAGCTGCGTTCATGTCGAGCAGCTTGATGTCCCACTCTTTAGGGAGAAGTGCCCCTAATGTAATCATTCCGAGTGGTGCAGCAGGACATTTGGCTCCCACTAATTTCGCAACATCTTTGTAATTCCAGAATCCAAATGCCGAGAATTCAGGATAGATTAGCAAAGCATTTCTCATAGTGAAAGCAAATTTAAATCGGGAATAGTGAAATATCAAGATCATTTGTTAAAAAAATTGGCGGTTAATTATGAGGGAGAGTGAGCAAAGGGAGGAAAAAGGGTGGAAGGAGCAAGATAACACAAGGGGTGGGGGTTGGTGAAAAATGGAGTTTTCCATATTGTGAATTATGTTTTTGATTGGAACCAAAACTGATGGGAATAAAGGTTGTAGTTTATGAAAGAAGGAATAGAGCGGATAAAACAAAAAATCGTTTGTGGACAACCCCCTTTAACCAGAGGGGGTTTCTACAGTCTCCCATGTTATGCAAAGTTAGGGGCAATTTAAATATATAAAATTTTTAAATTCACTAAGTCTATTTATTTATCTCTTTCTCAATTTTACATATATGAACACTGCTGTCCGACCGTTTAATTTTTAAAATGGTATAAATTGTTTAATATCAATA
>CAZGJW010000020.1:0-31339 GCA_964525675.1 uncultured Spirochaetota bacterium | reverse complement strand
TGAAATCGGTCACGTCATTGGAGATGAGGCAAAGCGCGCGATCGTAGTCCTCCGGGTGCCGCTTCAGGTAGCCCCCAGGCACCGAATCCTCGCCGTAGGGCTGCGCCGGCTCCCTGACCTTAGTAGCATCCCCAGGGCATGCATCGGGGCCGTTCCGGAGTAGCGCACACTCGATCGAGTCCTCGAACTTTAGTTCCGACACTTTGACCGTCATTCCACCTCCTTCCGGACGTCGATCTTGCCCGTAACCGCAGCGGAGATGAATGCAGTTCGATATTCTTTGAGGCGGTCGATCGCTTTACGGATTTTTACAATCAAAGCATCGATTTTCGCAGTCTCGCGATCGAGGAAGGCAGTGATGGCATACTGCTCTTTGATATGAGGCAGAATAGAAGGTAGGTTACCAACATCACCTGCAGTTACTGCATCATAGGTACTACCCTTTGCCACTTGATCAAGCCGTGAACGAACAGACAACAGCAGATAATATGAGAAACTTCTATCCAGATCGGGACCGGATTGTATGGCACATAGACCGCGACCAATACCGTACGCTTGATTGGCGATATTTATAGCGCCTACAGGAGCACGAACTGAAAGCAAAATATCTTCTGCGTGGGCCTTCTTCGGCGCCTCATTGCATATTAGGCTTGGTGTCGGGAAAACAGGTCCGAACTCTGCATTCCCTTGGAGAAATGGGAGCCCATCCGTTCCTTCGTATACAATGTCGGACGGGGGAGATTGCCCTGCTTCAATCCGTGCAGCAAACTTTAGTCGTTTAACTTGCCAATGCGTTGGGATTTTACCCAACCATTTAACGCCGGAATCCTTCATGGGAGCATTCGGGTCGAGGCCCTTGGTGACGGCCCGGGTGATGAGGGCAGTACGCTTCTCCCGGAGCAGCTCGATCAGCCGCTCCTTTTTCGCCACCAGCGTATCGATCTTCGCCGTCTCGCGGTCGAGAAAGGCCGCGATGGAATACTGCTCTTTGATGTGAGGCAGAATTGCCGGAAGGTTACCGACATCACCTGCGGTTACTGCATCATAGGTACTACCCTTTGCCGCTTGATCAAGCAGTGAACGAACAGCCAATAGCAAATAATATGAGAAACTTCTGTCCAGATCGAGACATGATTGTATGGCACATAGACCGCGACCAATACCGTACGCTTGATTTGCGATATTTATAGCGCCTACTGGTGCACGAACAGAAAGCAAGATATCTTCTGCGTGAGCCTTTTTCAGTGCCCCATCGCATACTAGGCTGGGTGTCGGGAAAACAGGTCCGAACTCTGCATTACCTTGGAGAAATGGGAGCCCAGCTGTTCCTTCGTATACAATGTCAGACGGGGGTGATTGCCCTGCTTTAATCCGTGAAGCATACTTTAGCCGTCGAATCTTCCAATCTATAGGTACCTGCCTTGGCCACTCAACGCCGGAATCCTTGTAATCCGGATAGGGCCGGAACCTCCGGGGCTTGGTCTCCTGCAATTGCTCAAGTACTTCCGACAACTCGGTCACCTCCTTCTTCCCGGTACGCTCCGGGCTGCCAGGGTCCCCCGGCGGGCCAGACCAGAGTGAACGGCTCGCCGGTGATCAGGCTGTCGCATACGGGACCGAGGAAACTGCGGATCTCTTCTCCCACATCCACGAGCCGTACAGGGCCAAAATTGCTCGCCTTCATTTGGCGCTGCAAATTTTGCCAATATATTGCCCGCGACGGGTCCTCATAGAACACCGGCTGAAAAACCTCTGGTCTCTCGTCTCCAAACTCTGTTCCGCGACACCGGAATGTCTCGGCTATAGCATCGCGTAAAATCTCGCCGTCAAAGGCGAAGTATCTTGCGAGTGCCGCCACGTCCCATAGGTCCTTTACACGTGAGTTGAACCGTCCAAATCGTACCATCGCTTCGAACTTTTCCGCGATTAAGGTTTCGCGCGGATACACCCAGAGGCGGGGAGCCGGTTGGTCGAGGAGTGTAGGGTACTCCTTCTCCTCGCGCTCAGGCGTGATGGCATCGCCGAATCCTATATCCACCTGAAGCACCAAACGGGCCCGTCCGAGGCTGACACGCAGACGTACCCGTGCACCTCCATACTCGTTTTCGTCGCGGATTTCTTCGACGAGGATACTCGCAGGGTCGAAGACAATACCATCCTCCGGGCAAGGGATCGAGCATATATCTTCCATGGCACGACGGATTACCGCATGATCGTCCGGACCTGTGGCGAGCAAGTCGACGTCTCTTGTCGGCCGGAACTCCTGCCCGGCCCAGACCAAGAAGAGCGTCGCACCCTTCAGCGTGAAACTATCCACCTCTTTCGAAATACCCAGGCGATAGAGGAAACGCTCAATTGCGTAGCGCTGTAGCATGAGGTTAAAATCTGTACTCTCCTCACGCGCTCTTTTCAAGAGTCGCCGGTGCACCGACACGGCGACATTTCGTATCTCCCTTGAAGGTGTCATCCAGCAAGCACCTCCAGAATAGGCCCGACAAGGGAATGGGCGCGGCAGACATCGGCTGCGCGCCATATCTCATCTGGGCTTGCTTTGCCTTCCTGCAGCGCAATTCGAAGCGCCTCCCGGGCTGCTCCCTCGCCCACAAGCCGGCGGAAGCGGAAGCAGTCCACCACGGTGCGGGCCGGGTTTGTGATGCGTACAGGGATTCCCTCGAGTATGATCTGCTCGACACCGTAACGCAGCGTTGCTCCCGTGAAACGAACTATCCTGATAGGAAATTCAGGAATTTTGGGAGCGCGGGCCTTATGTGGGATGGCAATCCAGACCTCCCTCGGAAGCTGCGTGCCGAGCTCGTGAACACTCAGCGCCGACAGCAGGCAGACGATGGCACCCGAAACACGCGTACATACCGCGGCGATCGTGTAGTGTTCGGTGGGTTCGGCGTCTGTGAAGCGGTACAGGCCTCGGGCCACGCGTTCTATGGAGCCCTCTTCCATAAGACGACGAAGATCAGTCGACCCAAATCCAAGCGTCGCGGCATCGCGTGCGCGGAAGAAGTTTCCGGTATCGACATCACGCAGTATTAAGGCGTTGAGATGCGGTCCTTCAGGACTCGTCACGGGATCGGAATTGTCGGCATTCGAATCTATTTGTTCTCTTTTTGAATATTCCATGAGAAAAAATATAACAGGGTTAACGGAACAAGTCAAATAGTCGGCAAATAAAAATATTTGCCGACATATTAAATATTTTTTCATTCTAAGATGACTTCAGCCAGCTACATCCCTGAGCATATCCAGGATTTCTTTCTCTACCGTCTTAATATCGGCTTCGATTTCCTCCAGCGGTCGCGGTGGTCGATACTCGTAGAAATAGCGGTTAAAGTTGATCTCGTATCCGACGATACCCACCTTTCCGTCCTGGGTATCCCGTCGTGTAGTGTCAATCCAGGCGTCGGGGACATGTGGCTTCACTTCGCGCTCGAAGAATTTCTCCACACTCTCCGAAAGAGGTACGCTTTCGGTGTCACGGAGCTCAGGTTCCGGCTCCGGGCTACCGTCTTTATCGCGGCATATCTCGGCCTTCTCGTTGCGCTCGGAAAGGGCGGAAAAGATCGCCTTCCTGATCGGTGCCGCAAGCTTCAGGGCGGCCTTGCGCACCTCATCGGTGAACATCACGTCGAACTCATTACGGTCCAGGTAGAGCTTGTCTGGGAGACCTTGAAGAAACCTACGGATCATTTCCTGCTGGTTTCTGCCCGCATTTTCCTCCTTCGCCTTGGCTGCACCTTTCTTACGGGAAATTGCGAGGTTAATAAATGCGCGCTCTTCCTCAAGCCGTGCCAGCCGTTCCGGCGTCTTCCGGAAATCCAGGCGCAACGGTCGCTCGACCGTGATCTTGCGGAAACCGAAGTGTGTGGTAGGGTATATACGGCTCACAACCGCCTCGCGTTTCTCTCCATTCTGTTCTATACGACGGGTCTCGCCATCCTTAAAATTCCGGAGCAGGTCGAGGATGTCCTCCTTCTTCTCGAAGGGAATCTCCCGTCGCTTTGCACCCAGGCTCTTACGCAGAAGGATCCAGAAAGATGTGGCGTCGATGAGTTGCACTTTTCCCCGCTGTTCGGGGGTTTTACGATTGGTGAGCACCCATATATACGTTGCTATGCTCGTATTGTAGAAAAGCTGCTCGGGCAGTGCGATCAGTGCTTCGAGGAGGTCGTTCTCGAAAATCCATCGCCGGATCTCGCTCTCTCCGCTCCCAGCGTCGCCGGTGAAGAGGGGCGAGCCGTTCATGATGATAGCCACGCGCGAGCCGCCCTGATCCTGTTCTTTCATGTGCGCGAGCATATGAAGGAGGAAAAGGAGCTGACCGTCACTGATACGCGGAAGACCCGGAGCGAAGCGCCCTGCCGCGCCTCGTTCATGCTCTGCGCGAACCGCATCCTCGTCCCGTTTCCAGTCTTTTCCGTAAGGCGGATTGGCGATGAGGTAATCGAAGCCGGTTTTTGTGTGGCGATCGTTCGACAGGGTGCTACCAAAAGCGATGTTCTCGGCATCTCTGCCGTCTATCGACTTCATGTAGAGGTCAGCCTTGCTCACTGCCCAGGTCTCCGGATTCACCTCCTGCCCAAAGAGATAAATATCGGCGTCGGCATTCATAGGGCTACGCACGAGGTCGCCGTTACGGCGCTCGCCGACGGTTATATGTTCCTTGGCAATGGTGAGCATCCCGCCAGAACCGCAGCAGGGATCGTATACGCTCAGAACGACACCCTTCCTTCCCAGTCTCTTTTCGTCTCCGGCAAGCAGGAGATCCACCATGAGGTGGATTACGTCGCGTGGGGTGAAGTGCTCACCTGGGTTCTCGTTCAGTGCCTCGTTGAACTTCCTGATCAGCTCCTCGAAGATGGTCCCCATTGTGAAGTTATCGATGACGTCCGGATGAAGATTCACCTGCGGGTCGGTGAAACGTTGCATCACCTGGAAGAGCAGGCCCGCCTCGTCGAGCTTGCTGATTGTATTGTCGAAGTCGAATTTCTCAAGCACTTCGCGCATGTTCTGGCTGAAGCCGGCGATGTAGTTACGAAGGTTCTGCGCGATATGGGGAGCATCAGCCAGGAGTTTCTCGAAGTCGTAGCGGGAAGTGTTGTAGAAAGCAAACCCAGACGCGCGCCGGAGTTGTGAATCCAGGTTCTCGATCTTATCCTTGTACTTCGCTTGGACTCCAAGAACCTTGGCCTTAGTCGGGGCGAGAACGCAATCGAGCCGCCGCAGCACGGTGAGCGGTAGTATTACATCCTGATACTTCCCTCGTTTGAAAGTATCGCGGATCAAATTTGCGACACCCCAGATGAAGCTGACGATCTGACTGTGATTCATTGTACTGCTCAGTCCCCGTTATTCACAAACCGATGTATCTTAATATTTCCTCTTTCTTACATTTTTCCTCGATTGCTCTACTCGAAGCAGCCAGGCAATTTTCAAGAACAACAAAAAAATCTTCTTCCGGCTCCCAGTACTGCTCAAACTTATCAGCATTGAGGTTATCTTTCAATTTATTTAAAACATAGCTGCACAAATAAATATCATCTATATACCCATACGGCCCATAAATCGCTTCCGGGATGACGTCAAGAGGAGTAACAAAATAGGCAAGAGCCGCATTTATGAGGTGCTTCATCTCTTTTGTAACGTCTTCATCATTTAGAAGGTCGCACAATAGTGAGAACAAATAGGGTATGTAGTAAATGATCTTGTTATAAGTACCTTTGTAATTCTTAATATTTTCGATTAGAAAGTCTTTATAACCCATCATATTCGTATTATCCGTATTCATTTGATTTCTCCACAACAGAAATTAAAAAAGCAATCATTGCAGTGTGAAAGATTCTTAGGGTAGTTATTGTTTAAAACGGAATTACTGAAGGCCGTTAGTATTTCTTTGATGGTGTCCTCATTATATGCGACTCCGGTCTCTTTGTTGTCAAGAAGGGTGTAAGCGTACATCTTATCAATACTGTACTCTTTTTTAAGGCAGTAATTATAAAGCTGCATCTGTTCCCGCACATTCGTTTTTTCAATACCTTCCTGATGCCGCGCTTTAAAATCTACAAGATTGATTTGATTATCATGATCACGAAACACTAAATCAGCTTTTCCGGCGATAATATACTCATCACCAATGACTATAAAGGGTTTTTCAACAGCGAGTATCTCTTTTACTCTTGTAGTGAAATCCTTGATGTAATTTTTTAGTACACGTTGAACTTCGCGTTTTATTTCATCAATTTTCTTATCAGCCATTGGTAACGGCATCCAGGAGTTATTTATTACATCCTCAAGCTCGTATTTACACTTTTTCTGGAGAGATTTATTAATTCTCATTAGTGCGGTATGGAGTATCAAACCATAATTTTGGAAATATGTTGCCGGAGTTGAAAAGCCGTATTCGTAGCTGAGCTTGTATAGATACGGACACATTAGATAGGTGTCCAATGCTGAATAGCTTAAATACACGGCTTTTTTCGGGATCTCATATTGTTTAGTGCAGCATTCAGCAACTTCATCAATGCAGCATAAATGGTCAACTCCCAGCTCCGCAATAAACGGAGAGAGCCCTCTTCTCTGTACATTCACCTTTTCAGACCCTGCAAGAGCAAGTATGTCCTGTGCCCTGGTGATTCCTACGTAGAAAAGTCGCTCTTGTTCCTTGGGTTCATCGAAGGGAGCAAGCCTTAAATAAAAATTATCGGGTATATCAATAAGGTTTTTTCCCCCCTTCCTCGTACTTGGGAACCGGCCTTTAATAAGTGAGCCAATTATCACTACGGGAAATTCAAGGCCTTTTGCCTGGTGAATGGTCATAAGCTTAATACTATTAGAATCTTCAATAAACACTTCATCGTATGTTTTATTTTCTCTGGACCGGTAGAAGTGCCAAAGAAGGCTTTTCATGTCATAACGATTGTACGACCGTTCATAGGTCGAAATAATCTGGCTAAGCCGCGCTGCGTTATAAAGACGCTCCTCAGTTTCAGGAGTATCCTCACTATTCAGATATTCTTTCAGATACCCGCTTTTATCCAATACCCGGTAAAAAATACGCAATACTCCGATTCGTTTTTTTCTATCCTTATGGTTTGCTAATATATTTTCACGAAGTCCATTTAAACCAAGTAGCTTGTTAATATCCTCCTCATTCTTTATACCTAGTCGAATAAAGTCTTTCCTCCTCTTTAGATCACTGATTTTGAACTCCTGTTCTGTATTTATAAGAACTTCTTTTGTCTCTGGAGAGAGTGCAAGGAAGTCACCTGTAAACTGTCTCACATTCCACCATGTTGCTCTTGTTAAAAGTTTTTTATCTCCATTAACTTCCTGAGTGACATAGGTCATGAAATACAGCATTGACCCAATATCATCTCTATCGAGTAGGCTGCCTTTTCCATATACTATAAAAGGAAGCCCCTCATTCTGGATTTCTTCGATATATTCAGATGCATGATACTTTACGCTCCTGAATAAAAGTGTGAAATCGCCATAGCTTATAACTTTACCGGTGGCTTTCATCAATTTGATGAACTCTATTGTACGTTTTGCAGCATCTTTACAGTCTTCCCCCTGAATAAGGACTACTCTATTCCCGAGATAATTATTTGTTTGCAACTGTTTTTTTATTTTTGATTTTCTTGCCATAAAAAAATTAGCACTATTCAAAATATTTCGAGTTGATCGAAAGTTTTGTGTTAATTTTGCTGTTTTACAATCTTTATTGATCTTAATAAAACTGCTGAAAATTTCACTGTCCGTTCCTCTCCATCCGTATATGCTCTGATCGTCATCTCCGACTGCAAATATATTGTTCCTCTCTTTTGTCTCAAAGATAGCTCTTATGATTTTGAACTGGATTGGGCTGACATCTTGAAATTCATCGACAAGAGCAAAATAAAAACGATCTTGAAGAAGCTTTAAAAACTCCGGGTGAGATGTTATCAACTCTTGAAAATACCGTTGTAGGTATGAAAAATCGATCTTCTTTTCTGAAATGAGATGTCCAATATACAGGTCATATGCTCTTAAGATTCTTCTTTTCAAATCGTCATACGTCTGCTCCGCTTCATAGTATTTTCTGAGTTTTTCGGGATCGATCAGATTCCTCGACAATAGATTGAAACAATCTATTAGAGATTCTATGCCTCCTCTTTTTTTAATCAATCCCGAATTGCTTAGTTGCAGCTGCCCCCAGTATAATGCCCTTACAAGCATGGACTGTGCTTCTCCATCAAGGACCTCAAAGCTCTCACCGAACTCATGATAATCGGGGTACTCCCTGAGAATCTGACTACAGAACGCATGGATCGTTGAAACATAAACTTCTTCGGCTTTTGTTCCTATCCGTTTTGCCAACCTGAATTTGATATTATCTGTTGCCTTATTGGTAAAGGTACATGCAAGTATCGCGGAAGGGTTTACATGCTTTTCTTGTATTAGATATTCGATTCTTTGTAGCAATATTTCTGTTTTACCGGAGCCGGGTCCAGCTACAACGAGCATGGGGCCTTCGAAATGCCTTTTCGCTCTTTCTTGGTCTTTCGTTAATTTCATCTCTTCATTACTCATTCGTTCCTCGGAGCTTAGAGACGAATTTCAAAAGAACTTAAGAAATAAGGTGATAGTATATATATCGTTATCCGTCATACCGACAAAGATTTTCATTTGTAACTGAAATAAAAAGACAAATAAATATCATCTATATATCCATGAGGTTTTGTTTCTTAATATTTTAGAGCGTTTGTTTCGAGTCCGCAAGTTTATTTTCGGTTGGTGTAATTGAAGTTAAAGTACAGGATGCAGATTGCTCCGCAATGACATAATAAGTATGTTTTCCCTGTTCTGCTTCAGATGAAAACATAAAACACATTTATCGATAGCATTGGGTATCAAAGCTGTTAAGGGAAGTATCTGGTGATTCGTATAGATTAAAAGACAGGGAGGTAAAATAGCCATTTACATCCATGTAATACGTTATTGTAACTATATAACTGGCCAAAAAAATCACCCAAATGTATAACTCTCTATATCACTAAAGTTAATTAGACCCATTTGTTTTACTAATCCTTATTTTTACGTGGCATATAATCTGCAATATAATGGGTGGCTTTAAGCTCTACGAAAAAGTCATACCAATAACGAGGAGTGTTAAATGGACTCAGAAGATAAAAGATTAGAAATTCTTGATGGTATTATAAATATGGATATTATTGTAGGCGACCTCAGAAGGATTCCCATGCTCTTTAGATACGTTAATTATCAGAGGGAATCCGAAGACGAGAGTCACTCTGATTTTAATGACGAAGAACTTAAAAGTTGGCTTGAGTATCTGTATAATGAATCCTTGAAAACAGAAGGGATTAACTGTTTCTGAGCGTTAGTATCCTCGGGGGAAGGCTACAAACCGGCTAAAAAACATCTTGAAAAGTACCTGAATATCATCAGCATCTCAAATATCATGTGAGCGAATCGTCGCAATGAATGCAGCACCCAGTATGACAAACCCACCTGCAAGAACCCGCAATGTTGGCGTCTCCCCGAGGAGAAAATAGGCAAGCAGAATTCCATACACCGGTTCGAGGCAGGCAATGATGCCTGCGCGGTGCGCTCTCACCCCGACAAGCCCTTTAATAAAAAGTGCATGCGAAACGCCGGTAAAGACAATGCCGAGCACTGCAAGCAGCATAAGGTCATGCACCTGTATTCGGGGGGTAATTTTGAAGAATACAGGGATGAGGAGCAGTGTTGCTGCTATGTCCTGGTACAGCGCGACTTTCAGACTCCGGTACCTTTTCACCATTTTTCTGTTGAGGATGGAAAGCAGGGCAAAAGTGGCGCCTGAAACGACCCCCCACAGCGCCCCTCTCGTGATACTGTCGCCGAGCTCAAAAGAAGGAATCACGAGCACGACACCGCCAAAGGTTACAAGGGCGAGGAGAACGTTTGTGAAACGCAGTCTGTGACTGAAAAAGACCGGCTCTAAAAAGGTAGCGAAAATCGGAAATGTCGAATAGGTAAGAAGACCGATTGCAACGGTGGATATCTGGATAGACCGAAAAAAAGAAAACCAGTGCAGTGCCAGAATAACACCCAGGAATCCGGTGTAGAGGTAGTCTATTTTCCTTTTAAGCCTGAGAGGCAGGCGCAAAAACAGAACTGCCGACAACAAAAAAACGGAGGCGAAAACGACACGACCGAAAACGATGATCAAAGCGGGCAGGGCGATCCATTTGCCGAAAAGGCCGGCAAACCCGAAGAGGAACACAGCAGCATGTATCTCAACCAAACCACCCGCATTATCTCTCACCATCTACTCGCTTACGATCACTTCATAATCTCTTTTTTTGCCGGGCGAAAGCCTGACAGTTACCTCCCTGCCGCCGAACCCATGCACATTGCACTTTGCCCGAACGATCACCTCTAGGCAAGTGTAGGTTTATACTTTTTAGGATTGAAAGTTCACTTGCCTATTATCCTAACCGGAGGCTTTGCGCACTCCTGCCGATTTTTCGTTTCTCAAAACGGCACATCAGGACAGTGTCAAACCGTATAGGTCCATCGCATTTCTGAACATGATATTCTCCGCGATTCTGCGGGCCTCCTCAATATCAAAGTATCCGCTTTCTACCTTTTCTGAAAGTGTTTCTGCCAGAACCGACCGAAAGGCGAGGAGCGAACCATAGCTCTCCTCCGATGTCCAGGTATCGCAGCCCCACACGATCCTGTCTGCATTCCCGACCTCCAGTATCTCATGAAACAACCTCTTCGCGGCAGACGGCGATATAATCGGAAGCCAGCACAGGTCTGCATATACATTGCCATAGCGATGAATAAGCGCACAGAGATCATCGAGCCACGGGTAGCTGCCATGAAAGAGGATAAACGTCGTATCAGGATTTTTGACGATGGCTTCTCGCATCTGCATGGCATTGGTGCGGTCGAGCTCGCCCAACCCTGTGTGGCACTGAAAGGGTATTTTCGAATCCCCTGCAATTTTACAGAGCTCAAAGAAGATATAATCCTGGAAATTCCGTATATCCTCATTACTCAGTTCTGTAGCCTTCTTTTTAAACACCTTCCGGGCGTCTGATTTTTCGACTTCGTGAAAGTCGATGCTTCGGTCATAGGCGAGTGCGGACTTTAACGCCACACACCCTTCATCTCTCTTCTTCTCCACCATTTCTCTCATAAAGGTTGTGTACGAATCGATATCTTTAATACGCCTTTTATACAGTCTCTGCGGGTTGTTCCCGTTGTGGTCCTCCGACTCATTACTGTAGCCGTAGAGGTACATATTTATCCTGTAGGTCGGTACGAACAGATCCGAAAACCCGTTGTCACTCCCGGGGTCCCAGTATGCATCGAGAATTATCTTTTTATATCCACATCGCTTTTTCAAGACCGAAATATGATGATCCGCATCCCTGTGCGCAGCTTGTATTGTTTCTGACCACTCGTCCCAGTTGTCTGCAGTTAGCCGTTCGTCAAACCCGTACAGCTCCTGCAGAGAGCGCTGAAGCCAGATAAAATAGGATCTGTTGGTCACTTTTTTCAGAAAAAGATGTCGCTGTTCACGGGTTTTACCCGGTTCTGCATTGCACCAGCCAGCATAGCTGTTTTCGATGAGCCTGTCAAGACTGAAGTTTTCAAACTCGCTTGACTTTCGATGATGGCAGTGCGTATTGATAATTGGCTGCTTCTCGATAAATTTCCGAATCTCAGAATAATACCTGCTCATTATCTACCCCCGTATACGATCAGTATTTCAGCATGTCTGACTGCAATTCGATTTTATCGGAGTGACAGTTCAATGTGAATATCCGTCCCTGCTTTTCCATACAGAGCGCGCCCTGCACAGCGCAGTCCCTCCGTTTTCCCTGGTAATAGTATGTACAAATACTGTTGAATTGCCCGAGACAGGCTCATTGTAAAGCAACACCTCATCACCATGCGAAGATTCAGACAGAAAGTTAATTTCGATTTCTTCAGGCTCATGACTTTCTATGAGTTCGATAGGCATGCTGTCAAAGATCCACTCCATATATTTCACATTATTCACATGGCTGTGTATATCGATATCACTGTACAAAACGTTTCGTCGGCAAGTGGTCTCACCAAGCCTGTTCTCGAGGATTTTTTCAGGCTTCCTGTCAAGAGCATGTCTGTCCCGCATTAGAAACCTCTCGTCTATGAGAGGTGCTATTCGTCGGGGCCTGTGTGTCTCGATATCGAGCACAAGCCACGCGCTCGATGCGGAACAAATACTGTTTCCTTCAGTATCAGATACATGAAAATCCCGCATTGCAAAAAGCCGATCGACTCCCGTCGGCCAGGTCTCCACCGCAATCTCCCTGTCCCACATGGGGTAGCGGTGCACCCGAATCAGTATTCGGGACAGTACCCAGAAAACATCATTCTCTGCAAGGTGTGAAAAACCGAGGTTCATATGTTTCGCGTGCCGCCACGCCGACTCCTGCATGAACCTGCATAGAGCAGTCAGGGTTACTCTGCCGTCCGCACCTGCATCGTACCAGTTGATCCTGTACGAGTCACGCCAAATCCTGATTATTTCTGTATCACTCATTTGGTTTTCCATCGGCATCGCGCACCGGTCATCATCTGCGAGGCACTGCCAATTCTTTCCTGCCTGGCCTGCAGCATGCACAAAGTACTATTCCAGGTGGTCGTAAAACTCCGCCGGTTCGAGCTCTCTGAACCCTCTCTCGGCGGCAAGGTGCCTTCGTATATCGATACACAGGTGGCATTTTGAGATATACCCTTCGCTGTTCTCTTCGAACCCGAATCTGGAGGCGAATTCAAGAAGTCCCTGCATATCCTCTTCCATCAAATACCCGAGGATTGGATACACGTCAGTATCGATACCCTCCTCCAGAAGTGCATCAAGCCGCCGGCAGTCGCCGAGAGAAATACCGCCGCAGTAGCCGGGTATGAAATTCCCGTAATTGTCGAAATGGTTATGCCAGTTTCTTAAAAACTGCGGCCTGCACGGCTGGTCGAGAAAAAAGCGTGCCTTTTTTGTTCCAACTGTGTCACGCATAACATCCCCGACCCTATACACAGCCCTCCCGGTAAAAAAAAACTCCGCATTTCGAAGAAACTGAGCTTGCCCCTCACGTTCGAGATACTGCTCAAAGGACATTTTTCCCTTTATTCCCATATTTCTGAAACGCCTGAGATACTCTAGCTGGTACACCGCGGTATTGGCCCCAAATATATTATAGGATATTTTTACCGCCCGTTCTGTCCGTTCAAAGGGTACGTACTCGAGGTAGAAGGGGTTTACCGATATAAGTATGCCGTGTAGCCCCTTTCCCTTCAGTGTTCGAAGTTTTTTCTCCGTGGTTTCATCATCTACGCACCAGAAACAGTTCGTTTCGACGAAAAGAGAAGGAATGTTGAGCCTGCTGCTCATCTCAACCACTTCTGCCAGCAAATCATAGTTCATAAACGGTTCACCACCGGTGATATGAAGCCCGTGGTTCAGGCTTATCGCATCCGGTCCATAAGGGCTCGGCTGTATTTTCCCTGAAAGCCCTGTAAGAATCGTTTCAATATCTTCGGGAGTTATCCAGCCTCCTTTCCAGCGCGGCGTACATGCATACATACAGTGTCTGCACTCGGCGTTGCATCTGTACGAGAGTATCAGCCCGCCAGAAATCGGCGGAGGTATCATCTTTTTCATTGTGAAAGTCCTGTCTGCGGTCACGGTTTCCAGCCGGTTTTTATGAACCGACTATTATCCGGACGCTTTGTGTTCGGATAGTGCCAGTGGCGAGTGGTGCGTGAACCGGCGACATTAAACGTGCTTCTTGAAAAGTATCATGCAACTATGGTTTTATCCATCAATAAAATTCTCTTTCATTTGATCTGCGGACAGCTGAATGGACCCTCCGCACCACTGCAGTAAAACTCTATGCATCAGAATAGCGCCGTGAATATCAACGATGAAATCATCGACGGTATTAAAAAAGCAAAGCGAGCTTCGAGCTGTTGCAAGCGGGGATATGCAATTCAGCGTTCCGAAGTCTCTATCCACCGATAAAAACATGAAGATTAAAAGATTCGAGCATGTTTTTTATTTTTTCAACGGTCTTCACATCCGGGGTGAACCCCGTACATATATATTCCCTTCCGAGCTTAGAGTATTTCGATTCTCCGAAGCGGTGATACGGAAGAAGATGCACCTCGGTCACACCTGTTTTCACCACGAATCTGGCAAGTGACCTGATATGTCCGGTATCCGTATTGATTTCATCAATAAGCGGCACACAGAAAACGAGTTCCCGCTTTTCCCCTGTACATCGATTCATTTTTAATTCAACGAGAGCCCGCCTTCAAAGTCCGAACGCCTGTTTGAGCGCCGCCTTCATCTCCGAAACAGGCGCATCAACGCCGGTCCACATCTTGAAACCGATCGTTCCCTGATACACGAGCATCCCGAGCCCGTCCAGCGTCTTTGCACCGCGATTTTCTGCCTCTTTCAGAAAAACCGTTCTGGGTGGATTGGGGATTACATCACAGACAATCATCCCGGGTCGAATGCTGCTGTAATCGATACCCGGTTTCGCTTTGATATCCGGAAATAACCCAATAGATGTTGCATTGACGAGTATATCAGTATCTCCAGGAAGGACAAACGGGACATCCCACGCTATGTATTCGGCGGATGCATCCGTTTTGCCGTTGATCAGTTCGGCCAGTTCATTTCCGCGTGCCGGTGTTCTATTGACAATGCGAAGATGCTGTGCGCCTGCCAGAGCAAGCTCAACCCCGATCGCACGCGCTGCGCCGCCCGCTCCGAGGAGAACGATATTTTTCTCCGCTGGAGTCGTACCGCCGTCTTCCCTCAAGGAACGCAGAAAACCCTTTCCGTCCGTGTTTTCACCAATCAGTTTCGATCCCTCGCGCCGCACTGTATTGACCGCTCCCATAAGCCGTGCATCGTCTGCGACCTCATCTAAATACTTCAGCACTTCTATCTTGTGAGGAATGGTTAGGTTGATCCCCCTCATATTGAATGCCTTGAGTCCGCGTATGGCATCCTCCAGGTCTTCCTTCTTCACCTCGATGGTCAGGTACTTCCAGTTCAGGCCCAGTTCTCGGAATCCCGCTTCCATCATTACAACGGTCGGGTTTTCAGCAACAGGTGAACCGAACACACCGACAAGATTGTCAAGATAATTTGCCTCCATATCCTTCTTCCTTTCTTGTTATTAATTTAATTTCTCAATAAACTCTGTCCATCAACACCCGCCCGGATTCTGCAAATCGGACACCCTCATGCTCGAGCAGCGTCCGTTTCATCTGTACTCCTCCCCTGTAGCCGCCAAGCTCACCGCTCGCACGTACAGCCCTGTGACAGGGTATGATGAGTGGAAATGGATTCGCTGCGAGCGCCATGCCGACCGCACGGGCTGAACCAGGCTTTCCGATCTTGGAAGCTATTCTCCCATAGGTAGTGATCCATCCGGGTGGCACCCTGTATTCAGCAAAAAGCACCGCCTTTTGAAAATCTGAACACTGTGTGAAGTTGAAAATCCCCAGGTCGGCACCCGTCCCCTCGATACAGCAGTAGAGAATATCTTCTATTTCGGAAATAGCTTTCGGCACCTGCTGTTTGGCCGTCATGATGACTTTTTTACCATTCAACGTCCGAATCCGACCCGTTAGAGGATTTTCACCGGAGACTTCATTCGGGAGGAGTATTCGCTCTATCAACAAAGCTCGCCCTCTATTGATCCATACTATACCCATTGTCCCGAGCTGAGTGTAAACTTCTTTATAAAAAAAAGGAGTATTCATATCTTACCGTCTCCCTGAAACACACCTGGGCACTTTTCATGACACAGTATAATCAATCAACAAGCGGGTAATTTCCAAACTGCACGACTGCATCGATCATGGCAAGAATATTCTCCGGCGGCACCTCATCCATTATGGTGTGAACCGCATCGACCATATAGCCGCCGCCCGGACCGAGGATGCGTATCACCCGCCGCACCTCCCTGCTCACCTCTTCCGGAGTTCCTCTGGGAAGTATTTTCTGAGTATCCACCGCCCCGCAGAAAACAATATCTTCCCCATAGCGTTTCTTCAGTCCTGCAAGGTCAGTCATTCGACCGGCTGAAGTCTGTAACGGGTTTAGTATATCCACCCCGATTTCTATGAAATCATCGATCAGGTCGAATACGTCACCGTCTGTGTGAAAAAAAAGTTTTGCATCAGTATGCTGTTTTATGAAGGAAATATAATCCGCATGAATCGGTTTTATCAGTTTCCGGTACATCGCCGGTGACAGAAGAAGGCTTGTCTGGGTTCCCAGGTCATCCCCGATACAAACGATGTTGACATACTCACCAAGCGCTTTGAGAAAATGCTTCATAAGCTTTTTACAGAGCTCAGAGATTTTATTAAGAAGGGCGACAGCAAAATCCTGATCGAGGGACAGGTTCATCAAAAAAACATCCATTCCCTGCATGGCGAATGCGCGCTCGAGCGGAAAGAGCAGCCACGGTGTCGCCATGACCGCAAACTCGCCTTTCTCAAACACTGTTTTCGCATTCTTGCGAACATGTGCCACCCTGTACGGATCATCCATGTCCGGCCAGTGTGTGTACCGTTCGATATCCTCAATGGCCTTCGCCTTCGAGAGGGGATGCACTCCCGGCATCCACACACCGGACTCCACCTCAATTTGTCCGCTTCCCCAGTCATCGATAAACGGAGCGTGATCCGGCCGCGTACTATTCCGCCGATAGACCTCTTCGGGAAATCTATCGATCACTCCTCGCACATCACTATGAAGTCTGCAGAGTATTTCCTCGTCGATACATGCGGTGCCCAGTTCGGGCCAGTCGTATATCCAGCGATCCGCTGCCGTGTACCCGAGATGTTTTTTCAGTCTCCTGTAGGCTCCCATTTTTATGCCGGTCGTATTGTTGGCGCCGATGACGACCGGCACCCGATCGGGTTCTTCATGGTTTACAGCAGCGAGCACCCGTTCCCGCGGTGTCATCTGCGGCATGATTGTGTTCTCCTGTGTGCCGTCCTGTTTTTACGTTTTTGAAAAACTGAAAACAGCAGGCATAGCGATGTGTATGTAGTCTTCGACAGCCATGATTATCGAATCGGTGAGAGACCCTGCATTGAACGCAATACGGCTGATTTCTGTAATTGATGTGTCGACGTAGAGCTCAAGCCCGGTAATCGGTCTTCCGAATGGAGGCACTGAACCCGGTTCAAGCCCCGTGAGGTTTAAAAGCTCATCCCCGGTCGCAAATCTCAGACCCTTTGCGCCGAAATATTTTTTTATCTTTGAAGAGTCCAACTTTCGTGCAGCGCTCAGCACAAAGAGCTTGAATGATCCGTTTACCTTGAGAACGATCGCCTTGCCGCCGATCGACAGCGGTTCACCACGTGCTCTGGCCGACTCCTCGGAGGTTTTCGTCGGCTCATGACTCACCGACCTGTACTGTACCCCTGCACTACTGAGAAGACGTTTTATCTTTTCGTATACGTTGGTTTTTTCCACAACAACATCCGTATCCGGATTAAACCTGCTCTATACTGATACGATATCATGCTCTATGAGCCACAGAAGTGCTTCATAAACTGCCTGCATCGAGGTATACCGGGGTGTATAGTCGAGATCCCTTTTCGCCTTCGCAATGCTGCAGCAGGGGCTGTGCAGAATATGGTCCCAGGTCATTTCGATATCCCAGTCGGTCAATCCCTTTTTCCAATCCTCTGCTACAGAAAACTTCATCCGCTTCTGCGTGCCGAACCATGAAGCAACTGTCTGGACATATCCCCTGAGTGTGATTGCCGACTCCGAAACAATATGAAAGTCCTCACCAAGCGCATGCGCACGATTGTCGATTGCCCTTTCAAATGCCTGGGCGACGTCATCTGCATGCACGTGATGCACAGTTTCAAGTCCGAGTGTCGGAAAACAGATCTCCTCCCCTTTGATAATCGATTCGAATACCTTCGGATTGAAATTCCCGAGTGGATTGACCGGGTTCCATCCGGGACCAACAATATGTCCTGGGTGTAAAATAGTTATCGGTGCGCCTGATGTCGCCGCTTCCCTGAGAAGGTACTCATGCATCTCAGCCTTCCCTATACCGTACTCACCGAAGGGGCGAATGTTTTCATTTTCTCTCGTTGGTACGGTTCTGCTCGGTCCGTGAATCCAGATCGTACCACAGACAAGAAGCTGTTGTACCCGGCCTCGTACAGCCTCCAGTAAATGCTTCGCGCTCTCCTTATTGTAACAGATCATATCGATAAGGACATCCGGCCTCAAATCCACAATTTTCTGACCGAACGTTCCAGACTTCTCCTCGTCCTCCCTGTCCATCTCCACCATTTCCACCCGGTCCCACGCCCTGTTTTTGCTGTATGGAGAACTCTTCCCCCTTGTCACGCAAATCACCTGATAGTCTCTCAGCACCAGTCTCGGCACGAGATAGGTTCCCACATGCCCGGTGCCGCCGATAATTACGACCCTCATCAAACCGCCTCCCCCTTCAGGTACATCTTCCGTTTTTTTTCATCAAACCTCTCTATCGCATAGCTCAGCATGGTGCGCGGCATCGTTTTGCAATACTGCTTTAAAAACCTCTCTTCCGCTGCGCTATCCTGTTTCCCCACCTCACGGAGCATCCTCCCGACAGTGTACCGTCGGCAACACTTTAACGAACCGAAACCGGGACGACCTAGTTTTTCGTCCCGGTTTTATGAGTCTGATTTTTTAGCTGATTTTTCTATCTTCGCCCATGTATCGCGGAGTGTAACCGTTCTGTTGAAAACAGGTTTCCCGTCTGGCGTCTTGTCACGGTCGGTACAGAAGTATCCCAGCCTCAGAAACTGAAACCTGTCCCTCGGTTTTGTTTCAGAAAGAAACGGCTCGACCATGCACCCGGTGAGCTTCTCGAGGGAATTCGGATTCAGGTTATCCTTGAAATCATCTCTCTTGGCCACATCGAGCGGGTTTTCCTTTATAAACTGATGGTCGTACAGCCGTACTTCCGCTCCGACAGCATGCGTAGCCGACACCCAGTGCAGTGTACCCTTGACTTTCCGTCCGTCTTTCAACCATCCCCCTCTGGTCTCCGAGTCATAGGTGCAGTGCAGTTCGACAACCTCTCCCGTCTTTTTATCTTTTACGACGCACTCACACGTAATATAGTATGCGTGCTTGAGACGCACCTCCCTGCCTGGAGCGAGACGAAAGTACTTTTTCGGCGGATCCTCCCTGAAATCGTCTTGTTCGATATACAGAACACGCGAAAACGGGATTTCTCGCGAGCCCATGCCGGGATCTTCCGGATTGTTCTGGGCGTCGAGCATCTCCACCTTCCCCTCAGGATAATTTGTTATAATTACCTTCAGCGGACGGAGCACTACCATGACACGCTGTGCCCGCCTGTTGAGGTCTTCCCTGAGACAGTGCTCCAGAAGCGCAATATCGACGACACTGTTCGTCTTCGCCACACCGATTTTATCACAAAAATCCCGTATAGCTTCCGGTGTGTATCCCCTCCTCCGCAGGCCGGAAATCGTCGGCATTCTCGGATCATCCCAACCGTCCACGTATCCTCCGTCCACGAGCTCCAGCAGTTTCCTCTTACTCATTACCGTATAGCTGAGATTGAGACGAGCAAACTCTATCTGCTGTGGATGGCAGGGGACGTCGATGTTGTCGAGAAACCAGTCGTACAGGGGGCGATTGTTCTCGAATTCCAGCGTACAGATCGAATGCGTGATACCCTCGATTGCATCGGAAAGAGGATGGGTGTAGTCGTACATTGGATATATGCACCACTGATCGCCTGTCCGGTGATGAGCCATGTGCCGTATTCGATAAATTGTCGGATCCCGCAGGTTTATATTTGGAGAGGCCATATCGATCTTCGCCCTGAGCACATGACCCCCGTCTTCAAACTCACCGTTTTTCATTCGCTCGAAGAGATCAAGATTCTCCTCGACTGTGCGGTCTCTGTACGGACTTTTCTTCCCCGGCTCGGTGAGCGTCCCTCTGAATTTGCGTATCTCCTCCGCGCTCAGGCTGTCGACATACGCCTTGCCGTCCTTTATCAGCTGCACCGCCCATTGATAGAGCTGGTCGAAGTAATCCGATGCGTAGTACAAATGCTTCCCCCAGTCGAAACCGAGCCAGCGAACATCTTCCTGAATGGACTCGATATACTCTATATCCTCCTTGTGCGGGTTGGTATCGTCGAAACGAAGATGGCAGACGCCGTTTTCATGCTCTTGGGCAATCCCGAAATTCAGGCAGATCGATTTTGCGTGCCCTATATGCAGGTACCCGTTCGGCTCCGGCGGAAATCGTGTGACAACGTGGCCGTTGTGTTTGTTCGTTCGGATATCCTCGGCGACAATACTCCGGATAAAGTCAATCGGCCGGGAAGATTTATCTGCGGTACCATTCTTTTGGCCGCGTTCGTTTTTGTCAATGTGCATATTCTTCAACCTCATATATTCCCAAAAATTAACGGCACCTCATTCGTCATCCTCTCCCAATACCCCATTTTTTTGGCGGTCTTTACTCCAATTCAATAGCCCTTTATTCTATTCAGCAACCCCGAACTTCTCATCCATTTCAATATTGCCTTTCGGCTCAATATGCACGATGATGTCGTAAACATTCGTTATTGCCCTTTTTATCTCCTCCTCAACCTTCAGTGCGATGTCGTGCGCGTCTGACACGGACAAGTTGCCTTCAACCTCAATATCCAGGTCGATTACGTACATATTTCCTATCTGTCTGATCCTCGTTCTGTGCGGATTATGTGCACCGTCCACCCTGTTTACTGCGTCGAATATTCTGTTATATATCGAAGGGTCACGAACGCCGTCCATAACTTCGATATTTGTTTCCATGAATATTTGAACGGCGGTCTTCATAATCCAGAAGCTTACAGCAGTGGCTATGATTGAATCGATAATAGGTATTTTCACAATAATAATAAATATAAGCCCGGATAGGACGCTCAATGAGATAAATATATCATTGAGCATATTTTTACCGTTTGCAATAATCATCGGACTTTCAGCCTTCCTGCCGATTCTAAACTGGCTGACAGACAGAAGTATCTTTCCGATTATCGATACCACTGCTGCGTACATGGCGATGCTCGATGGTATTTCGATAGAGCTTTTCCGCATGATCTTTAGTATTGTATTGAGCGCAAGCTGGGCTCCTACAAAAAAAATAAAAAAAGCAACCACTTTGGTTGCAATCGACTCCGCTCTTCCGTGGCCGTAGGGATGCGTCTTGTCCGGAGGTTTCACTATGATGGCGGCGGCGGCAAGTGTGACGGTTGAAATAATAATATCGGTGGTGCTGTCAATGCCGTCGCTGAACAGTGCGCGGCTGTGCGAAAAAAGACCGAGAAGTATCTTCAAAAGCGCAAGTATCACATTGCCTGTGATAGCAATCCATGATGCTTTTCGTATCAACAGATTTCGATCTACTGGCATCAGCCTTTCCCCTGGATAAATATCCATCCTACAATATCATAATTTAAGCACAAAAAGAAGGATAAATTACGCATGAAGATGCCGGTGGGTGCTTCCGGGAATTCCAGAGACATCCCTGATAAAGTACCAGTTCGTATTCAGAGAAAGATGAATCAACAAAACAGCTGTCATTCAAACGCATAACATTTTCAGTGAAGGCTAAAACCACCCATTTTACAGAAGGATATCATTTTCGAAATATCTTTGTCATTGTATTCATCCTGCTTGACCGCTTCTTCAAGTGCAAATGAAATATTCAACGCATCCGCATAGGTTACGATTTGATTCTCACCGGCCAGATAGGATCCGTTCCAACTCTTCACCAGCTCGTCGAGCATACCGGTGTCATACCCTCCGTCAGGGTCCCTGGATCGCTTTTTTAGATATTCGATACTCGGCCGGGTGCCCAGGGGTTCCCATCCGTGTCTTCTGGCAATGCGGAGCACATTTCTCCACTGCTTTTCAGTTACATACAGCCTCTTGCCTCTCTCGTTTTCCAGGATCAGTCCCATTATCCACTCTCGTTCAGCCAAAAATCAAACCGTCTTTCCCTTTGACATTTGAATTGCATCATACAGCTCATCAGGCTTCTGTGTGCCGATCATGAACTTCTTCCCGTTTTTCAAAATAAGCTCCACACCTCTGTTGCCGCTCATGCTCACCGCACGCTTTCTGAAACCAATGCGAATCCCCCAGCCTCCATACTCCTTTATCGGCTTGTACACCCTGTTTTGAAACGATACAATCTCGTCGACCTTAATTTCACGTTTATAGATTTTCAAAGGGCTGAATCGAAGTTCGATACTGTCGTTAAATACGGTTGTATGGAGCCGGAGTGTGTAAAAGAAAAGCGGCATAAAAATACCGATCAATATCCAGAGGATGACGAGCACTGAATCCGGAGTCGGATTTAAACCGAAGGGTTTGTTGAAAACCACTTGCTGAACCGTTGCGAACCAAAAAAACGCTGTAATTACCGCTATCAGTATCTTCATCCATACCACACGCATTGTCTGCGTCTCTTCGAATAAAACGCTCCCCCTGTAAACCATACCTCTTTCCTCCATGCATCGTTATCTGTACACGTACCTTCTTGAAATTACTATCTGATTTAACCAGCACAATATGCATTCAGCCTGATGCGAAGAACGGACTGTGTTCCAGTCGCATCATTCTGGTTTGTATTTGAAGATACTTAAAAAATC
This sequence comes from uncultured Spirochaetota bacterium, assembly GCA_964525675.1. Lineage (GTDB taxonomy): Bacteria > Spirochaetota > B62-G9 > B62-G9 > DRHN01 > CAYSRJ01. Next base: position 8,552 of record CAZGJW010000020.1, on the reverse strand, counting down.
ATACGTTCGTACAGCTGATCAATTATGTCTATCTGTTATTTCAAGTACCTGTTTTTCGTTCTGGCAAGCCGCCGCCGTATCTTTTTAATTGAAAATGACCTGCCGGATAAAACGTACTGCAACCCGTTTCGATGAACCTATTCAGATATAGGCTGGATGCACTCAGGGCTGTTGTTCTTCGGCGAATTCATCATCCTGGAAACCTCATAAAAGTCGATCTCATCATCAGGAAGGGGGACAAGAAGCTCGAGAAGGTGGGGTGCATCTTTGTTATCTGGGTCGAGCCACTCATTGCGCCTGTCCGGCGGGATGACAACCGGCATCCGGTCGTGAAGCTCCCGCATCTTTTCATTTGCATTCGTCGTAATTATTGTAAAAGTATGCAGAGAGTTATTCAAGGTACTATCGGGCGATTGGTTTGAAGTCAGCCCTGTTCCTGCAGAAAACAGGTCTCCCTGCACGTTTGAATCGGTTACGCTCAACTCCTTTCTTTGTCTCTCCTTCTCCTTTGCTTCGATATTCTGAAGATAGACGGCCGCATTGAGTTCCCTGCTTTTTCTGTTATCCGGAGGCGGAGTATCGAGTCGCGCGGGCTCTTCACCTCTTGCAGTCTTTCCCTTTTCGCGGGCTTCCTTCGGCCTCCACACCTCCCACAGACCGGCAAAGCTCATGGGTCTCCCGGAGCGATGGGTGATGAAAAAGGGTGTTTTGTATGCCCCTTCCTTCTTCCATTCATAAAAGCCATCAGCAGGGATAAGGCAGCGTCGTTTGACGAACGCCCTCCTGAAACTCGGCTTCTCGGCAACGGTTTCTGCGCGTGCGTTTATCATCCTGTAGCCGATTTTCGGATCATCGGTCCAGAACGGAACGAGACCCCACCTGAACTGGACATACTTATTGCCACTATCACTGATGACAACCCCGGCATTCTGTCCGGGGGCTATATTGTAGCTTATATACACATCCGACAGGAATTCCTGTATGTAGAATTCTTCAGTGATGATCTTCCGCTCAGACTTCTGGGTAAATCGGCCACACATCCGCCCGGCACCTCCTCTACAGTTTATATACACCCATCGAGTAAAAAAAACTACCCAAAAATCAATTGCCTCCTTTACAGCGGTTCGATTTCCTCTACGTTCAGGCTGATTACCCCGAACTCTTCATCCACCCTGCCCGTAAGTACATACGGCTTCTGTGCGGAGAGCCGGAGGGCATACTTCTTGTATGTTTCGGGAAAAAACACCGTTTCGAAGATCGCGGTCTCATCCTCAAAGCTCACGAACTGCATGAGCTCGTCGTTCTTCGTCATCACCGTTTTTGCAGTTACGAGAATGCCCGCCACCCTCACCCTCTTTCGCACAAACTTCTCGAGCTCCTCCGCCGGTGCGATCTCCGGGTCCTTCACCCTCCTGCGGTAGTGTGACATCGGGTGCACCGAGGCAATGAACCCGAACAGCTCCTGCTCGTTCTCCAGCTTCTGATCAGCCGAAATATCACGCATGGGCGGGGGCATGGGGCGTGGGGCGTAATGGGTGACGGGGTACAGCAAATCACCCGTATCCTTTTCCTCCTGCCGTCTGAGGCTCTTTGCAATGTACAGAAGCTGGGGCTGGTTGTAGCTTTCGACATTTCTGAAACAGCCCGTTTTGATGAGCAGCACCGTATCTTTTGTGCTTGAGCCCGTTCTGCGCATGAAATCGATGAGGCCCGAAAAACACCCTCTTTTTTCCCGCTCCTCGACGAGTCCTTTTGCGAGGCCCGTCGAAAGGCCCTTTATCTGCATGAACCCGATATATATAACGTCTTTTCTGCCGAAGTACTCGTTTCTGCTGCAGTTGATGTCCGGCAGCTCCACCCTGATTCCCATCCGCCGCGCCTCCGAGATATACGCGAGCGGGCTGTAGTATCCGCCCTGGTTCTTCAAAACAGCGCCCATGAACTCCGCCGGGTAGTGGGCCTTCAGGTAGCAGGATTTAAACGAGAGCAGGGCGTATGATGCGCTGTGCGGCTTGCAGAAGCTGTACCCTGAAAAAGACTCTATCATATGCCAGAGCTTTTCCGTTATCTCGCGGGCAATCCCCCGCCTTGTGAGATTTTGGAAAAACTTGTCCTTGAGCTCAAGCTTTCGCCGTATCTTGTTCTTCCTGAGAATCACCTTTCGAATTTCGTCCGCTTCACCGATGGGAAACCCGGCGACCTTCAACGCAATCCTGGTGATATCCTCCTGGTAGCACATGATGCCGTACGTCTCTTTCAGGATTTCTCCCATTTCTGGGAGCAGGGGGGTGTACGGCTTCCCCCGGAGCCGTTCGATGTACTCCCTGATATACATGTTCGCTGCAGGCCGGATGATGGAGGAGTGTATGACCAGGTGCTCGTAGTCGCCCTTCCCGGTTTTCTTCTGGAGCTGACGCATCGCGGGCGATTCCACGTAGAAAACGCCGATAGTCTCTCCCGCTGCAAGTATTTCGACGGTTTTTTTATCGTACAGTGGGTTGAAATGCTCATACTGTATTATCTTTTTATAGTGTCTCTCAACAAGGTCGATGGTGTCCCGCACCACGGCAAGGCTCCTGTTGCCGAGAACATCGATCTTCACAAAACCGAAATCCTCAGCCTGGTCCTTTTCGAGCTGAATCACGTTCACACCCTTCGCCGCGCGCTCGACCGGAATGTAGTAGTAAATCGGTTTCGGGGTAATCACAACGCCGCCGCAGTGCACGGAGAGGTAGCGGGGCCTTCCATGAATCTCCACCGCATCATGGAATATCTTTTTGAACGTCGGGGTGATCGTGTTCGGGTCGTCCCGCGTTTTCGAGTACTCCTCAAACTCATCGGATGTTCGGTTATAGTAGTGGCCGATGTTCTTCGTGACCCTGCTGATCTCGCTTTCCGGGATGCCGCACACCTTCGCTATCTCTCTGACCGACGAACGGGAAGAGAAGGTTATGTGGTTTGACACCATTGCGGTGTGCTTTGCCGTGTACTTCGTGAAAATGTAGTTGAGTATATCGTCTCGTGTGTCCCAGGGGAAATCGATATCGATATCGGGCGGGTCAGGACGGGCTTCGTTGAGAAAACGCTCGAAAAAAAGGTTGTGCCTGATGGGGTCCACGTGGGTGATAAACAGAAGATACGAAACGATCGATGCGGCAGCCGACCCGCGGCCGCACGTATAGGGAGAACGCTTCACGATATCGTGGACCACGAGGAAATGATCGGCAAAGCCCTTCTCCTCGATGACGGCAAGCTCCTTTTCGAGCCTTTTCATAACCTCCGGCCCGGGGTCGGGATAGCGCTTTATTAGATTTCCGCAGCAGAGGTTTTTCAGCCGGGAAAAGCTGTCGCTGCAGTATCTGGGGAATATCGGCTTTCCCATGTCGAAATCGAACAGGCTCTTCTTCGCGACCAGCTCGGTATTTCGCAGGGCATCCTTCATGAAGGAGTACTCACCTTCTATCTCTTCCGTATCCCTGTAATAGGCGAATTCACTCTGCACCTCGCCCGGCGCCAGAGACGAGAGCTTTTTATTGTGAAAAACAGCCCTGAGAAGGAGATGCAGTCGGTAGTCCTCCTTTTTCAGGAAGTACAGGGGGGAGATGAAAACGGGCGGCACGCCCCTCTTCTTCGCAAACGAGTAATCCTGCATGTAGTCGCGCCTGAGAACATTAATCTCCGCAAAAACACCCTCCCTTTTTTCAGAGAGGAGCTCCCTGTCACGGGTTATGACAAAGAAGCTTTTCGCGCTTTTTCTCCTGATTTCCCGCTTTACATCAAAGCCCACGTGCAGGTGCACCCCGCTTACAAGAGAACTGATCTGCGAATACCCGCGCATATTCCGTGCAATGAGCAGCCCATCGAAATGAGGGTTTCTGACGCGCGCCCCGATAATCGGCTGAACCCCCTCCTCCCTGCATCTCTCGACGAAATTCACCACACCGTAGAAGCCGTTCGTATCACAGAGCGAAAGCAGCTCCTCCCCGCGGGCTCTGGCATGATCGACAAGATCGCTGATGAATATGGTCCCCTCGCATAGAGAGTACACGGAATGATTTTCAAGTAATACAAGCCCGCCCATGTTCTACACACCATCCCTTCCCCTCCCATGTCTGCAATGCTGCCCTTACCCGGAGGACCGCTTCGCTCTCCCTCTCACACAGTCCCGTCACGGGCAATGCCCGTCACTACCCCCCTTTTTCAAACATGTTCTGCCAGAATCCATTCACACCGTCTCTTCACGCATCTTTCACCCTGTCTATTGCCTCTGCACCGTCATTTCACAGGCATTCGACCCACTGCCCTTTGTTTTCCCACTTCACAGACATCACATCCATTGCCCATTTACACCCCCTCTTTTCAGGCATTTCACTCCAACCCGTTGACCCCTCCACATCACAGGCGATCCGCCCCGTACCCGATCGACTTCTTCCCGAATCTCTTCCTTATCTGATCGAAGGCATGCGCAAGCTCACCTGATCGCGGGGCATCTCCGAAGAGGTCCGGCTGCTGAGACGCAGGGCTGAAGCGTGACAGCGTAATGCTCAGCTTCTTGACGCACGTCCTCCTTTTAAGCGCACGGTCGAGGTAAAAAACCAGATCCCGGTAGAGTGCCGCCTCGAGAAACGAGGGATGCTTCAGCCTACCTGCGGTTATATAGCGGTAGTTGTCCTGGTATACGACCGTAATCTCCCAAACCCGGGGAACGACACGCTCCTCCCGCATCAGGGAACAGAGCTCGAGCACCAGGTTGAAAAACCTGCGCCGCACCGCCTCGTCAGCATTGTCTTCAGAGCTAACGATGCACTCCCGCTTAAGGGTCTTTTCGGTCTTTTTCTCTATGAGATTCTGGCGTGCTGTGCCGTGTGAGTAGTCATACAAAAGCCTCCCTTCCTCGCCGAACAACTTGACCAGGTCTTCCCTTGAAAACGGCCGGAGGTCGCTCATGCGCTTTATCCCGTAATCTTTCATGAGCTCACATATCACGGACCGGGAAAGATCAGGAAGAAAATCGACGCTGAGCGGCGCAAAGAATATTTTTTCTGCGGCATCGAATATTTCGTATACCCCGCCCTCTCCGGCAACCCGTGCGGCTATCCGTGCGATGAGCATCGTTCTTCCAATACCACAGGAGGCGGTAAGTCCGAAGCCTGTTTTCAGCTCCCGGAGAATCCGCCCGCACGTTTCGATCTCCCTCCCGAAGAGCCTTCTGGTACCGGTGAGGTCGATGAAGTACTCACCCGGTGCAGGGTTTTCGACAGCCGGGGAGTACTGTTTCAGGCTGGTAATTATACCGGCGTTCAATTCTTCCAGGCGGTCGTAATCTGCGGGAAGGATTCTTGCTTTTTCACGAACAGGACCGAGGTCCTTCAGGAAAATACCTTTTCGAACAGGCGAACCCTCAAGCGACCTGGAATAATCGAGAACAATGCCCCGCGAGACATTCCTTGAAGCAACGATGAGAGGCGTCTCATGCCCCCCGCCTCCCCTGGCCTCCTCTAATTCCAAAAGCATATGGGGGGTGGAAATAAAGACGATCTTTTTCGATACCCCCGTCATATTCCATCACACCTTCCCTTACTCGTGCACACCCCCGGCAAGCCCTGCCCCGCAAGTGTATTATAACCGCTTTTCTCCCCGTGACACTTCCCCCGCAACTCCCTCGCCCCGAAAAAAATGGGAGGGGCCCTCCCCCCGTGGGGTCGGGGGAAGGGGTGCAACTTTACTAGACCATTGACACCTAGGGGTTGAACTTCCTGTACAGGCCCACAAGAATACCGTAGATTTGAAAACTCTGCGGCTCCGTCACAAAGATCGGCTTCACCTCAGAATTGCTTGCCCTTAGCTCGATCCGGTTTTTGTGGTAATAGATCCGTTTGATCGTCGCAGCCCCATCGACCAGCGCTACCACAATCTGTCCGTTCTCAGCGATGTTCTGCCGCTTGACAATAACAATATCGCCGTCGAAGATACCGCTGTCGATCATGGAGTCGCCCCTGACCTTGAGCGCGACATTCTCCCCTCCGCCGAGCATTTCCTCCGGAACCTCGATCGATTCCTCGATTTCATATACCTCGAGGGGCATCCCCGCGGCAACCATCGCCACAAGGGGGATCGTAACGCTTTTTTTCCCGAATGAAACGAGCTGCAACGACCGTTTCTGGTTCACTCCCCCTTTCGTAAGGGCCCCCTTCCTCTCGAGGGTTTTGATATGATCGAACACAGTGCTGACCGACCTGAACCCAAAGTGATTCTTTATCTCCTCATAACTCGGCGCAATGTCGTGGGTATTGATATACTGCTTGATAAATCTGTAGACCTGCCTCTGTTTTTCAGTCAGATACACCCTCGATTTCCTCCTCTTTGTACCAAAAGTCTACCGAAAATAGAATAACCGAAAATTAACCGAAAGTCAAGAAAAAAATTCATAATTTTCGAAAAAAAAAAGCGTTGAAAAAGGCTATTAATAAAATAGATACGTGAAAAGAAACCCTATTGATAAATAATTTATTACTTGACATTCTATATAGGAAGAACACAATGAAATATATGAAAGGTGAAGTCCGATCACAATGTCAAACACACGGTTATTCTTGTGTTGATTGAACCTGCTTATCTTTGCGTCCTTGTCATTAACAGAGTTTAAATATCAAAGGAGGCTATAATTATGAAGACAAAAAGGTCAATTGCAGGAATTATTTTTGGCATTATAGCTGGAATAATTGATCTAATACCTATGTGACGTAACTTTAGGACACTCCCTAATTGTAAAGTAATGGTGGTGAAAATATGGCTATTAAAATCTTTGTAACAGGTGGGACTTTCGATAAAGAGTATAATGAAATAACTGGGGAGCTCTTTTTCAAGGATACGCACCTGCCGGAACTGCTCGCACTCGGGCGGTGTAGTATAGAAGTTGATGTTGTAACTTTAATGATGATTGATAGTTTAGATATGTCCGGGGCAGACCGCGAGATTATTGCGGAAAACTGTATTAAAACAAATGAAAACAGAATTCTCATAACTCATGGCACCGATACTATGGTAAATACAGCCCGAATACTCGCTGAAAAAGTCAAAGATAAGACAATCGTTTTAGCGGGAGCAATGATCCCATATAAATTTGGTAGCTCTGATGGTCTTTTTAATTTAGGAAGTGCACTTTCTTTTGTTCAAATTTTACCGGCAGGTGTATATATTGCTATGAACGGACGCTATTTCAGTTGGGACAATTGTCGTAAGAACAAAAAAACAGGTAAATTTGAGGAATTGAAGGAGGACTAAATACTTATGAGAATAGATCATTCAAAATTAGAAATATGGTTTTATCCATTAGGCAAGTGCCGGTTTTAATTGTTAAAGTTTGGAAGTTCACTTGCCTATAAATAAATGACTGTTAGAGCTGATTTGGGGGCGTATAAAACTTTTAGACCGGACAATATAACCGGACAATGGAAAGATAAAGCAGAATCATAAGAAATAGTACATTGCATGGGTGAAACTTTTTTCGGTATACGCCCATTATTACTCTGTAGAACCTATCCCGCGCTGGTACTCCCCGGTTTCGACCTTGAAAAGGTAACGGTCGCCACAGTAGTAGGAATGAAGCACCTCTATACAGACGTTTTCTTCTGTATAGGCCAGGCTCTCCAGAAAAATGCAGGGTGTTGAAATATGTATGCCAAGGCTGTTTGCTATATCTTCAGGGGGATTTACGGCGCGTATGGTCTGAACCGAGTGATCAAGATTGACATTGAAAACTTTTGTGAGTATCTCGTACATCGATCCTTTGATGTTTATCTCGAGGAGCTTTCCGAATTTGGCAAAGGAGTAGTACTGAATCTCGAGGACGAGAGGTATCCTGTCGGCTATTCTGACCCTCTCAATTTTTACCACAGGTTCATCCTGAGAAAGAGTGAGCTTATCTGCCAGGTCCTCAGTTGCCTGAATTGTATCTTTGCTGAGTATTACGTCCTCTATATCGACATTGTCCATTTCAAAGTCATCTACAAAGCTTGTCATTCTGTTCAGTTTGTGCACAGGCAGGAGGGGGTGCTTCCTCTTTACTATTGTTCCCACACCCTTCCTCTTTTCTACAAGCCCCTTCTGGATTAAAAGCTCGATAGCATGCCGTACCGTATTCCGGTTTAACTCTGCGTTTTTTGACAACTCCGCCTCCGGGGGAAGCATGGAGCCCACCTCGAAATTTCCAATTTTTATCATTTTTTCAAGCCAGTTGCCAAGCTGTATATAAAGCGGAATCGGATTAGAATGATCTATTATTGTGTTCATAAAGACACGCCCTTGCAAGTGAAATTACGGCAATAGATACGTAATTAAAATACTTACATTACTTTAGTTTTCCAATCATACAATAACCCTCACTTTCATGTCAACAAAATAATTGAATAGACAGGTAGACGTGTAACTATCCTGAGGCCCGATCATTGTGTCCAGGCATAACATATTTTAAATACACTGTTTCCGCCAGAAGTGCGAACACGAACTGATTTTTTAATTGACAAACTATAAAGAATATGTAAATATCGACA
>CAZGJW010000019.1:0-31697 GCA_964525675.1 uncultured Spirochaetota bacterium | reverse complement strand
AGTGCAACAATAGATGCTGATAAAAATACTGATTTTTTCATGCTGTTGCCTCCTTGGTAGGTTTTTCTCAAAGTGGTTTATTCTTTTTTAGTTTTATCGCCTCCTTTCTTTTAGGTTTGATAAAAAAATCTCACCATCTACGTATCATATAAACGTTTTCGCAAACGTTTATATGATATAATAAATAATCATTTTCTTTTGTCAAGAAAAAATTTCTGCACTCATCGACTTATTCCTTAATAGCGCCCATTGTAAGCCCTCTCACCAGGTACCGTGAAAGCGCAAGTGCAAGAACAACAGGCGGAATAATGGCAAGCAGAGAGAGCGCTGCAATTCGATAGAAATAAATGCCCACAACGGTTAGGGCGCTGGCTATCATAACCGGCAACAGAGTCCAGATGGTAAACAAAACGAGTATACAGTAGACTGCATCTGATCGTGCCGGATTTTTTTCTTTATCCCATACACCGATATCATTTTTCTTCCTTACGGAACATGACGCTTGACGGCGGCACTATATTACATTATGCTATGCAGCCGTATTTTGTCAAGTCACTTAGCGCTTCCCGTAGAAAAAATTTCATTAACGGAAAAATAGATGCACACGAATGGTATCCCATGATGTGAAATCATCTATTGAATACGGGGGAGCACCGTTTTCGTCGACCGCAACCCTGACAATACAGGTGGGCACATTGACCCTTTTTATAAAACCGGTATGGATTTTTTTGGACCGCATGATATCGAATGCTTTATCCCCCGGTTTATCGTTTCCGATGGCGGTGATAAAATGGCATTCTGCGCCGAGCGATTTCAAATGCGCAATGAAGTTGAAAACCGCACCCCCGATATTCAGGCGGCCATCGATCTCATCCCATAAAACAGCTCCGAATCCCAGTGCCTTCATTGTTCGCTCCCAGTTCCGCTGTCATCACACCGGCTATGAATATCAGGGTTCGTCATTCTTTGCCGGAATCTGTAGCGCGTTTAGTATACTACAAAAATCGGTTTTATAAAACTCTGTTAAACAAGCATACCTAAAATCGGAATATTCGTACTATCTTTTTTATGTTATAATCGGTAGGATGTCGATAATGCAATGTGTGCTGTTGCGAGCGTTATAATTAAGGGGATCTTGTATGCTGCTTCAACTGGCACTGGACAGTATAAGCTTCCGGGATGCAGAAAACCTTCTCAAAAAAGTAAAAGGTGTAATCGATATTGCTGAAGTGGGAACACCTTTCATTATCAGGGAGGGCATAGGTGCAGTTGCAAAATTGAAAGACATTTTTCCTGATTTGACGTTCCTCGCAGATGTAAAGATCGTTGACGGTGCGGAATACGAGTCGCAGATCGCGTTCGAGGCAGGTGCTGATATTGTAACAGTACTGGGCGTTTCCGATATTATTACAATCAAAACGGCGGTTGACAAAGCAGAGAAGTATGGCGGATCGATTATGGTTGATATGATCAATGTAGCCAGAGTTATTGAAAGGGCTACAGAGATCGACACTCTTGGTGTCGAGTACCTGTGCCTGCACACTGCTTTTGACGTCAAATCGAGGGAGGGACCGCCCCTTGAACACCTCAAGCAGGTGAAAGGGGTTGTCAGGAAGGCAAAAATCGCCATTGCAGGCGGGATCAACGATCGAAATGCAGCATATATTGTAAAGGAAAAACCGGAGATACTTATTGTCGGCAGCTGGATCGTGGAAAACAAAGACCAGCTTCAGGCCGCCCGTGCTTTGAAGAATCTCATGACCCGGGGGTGAAATTAAAAGATATGAAAGCATCGGAATATATGAGAAAGATTGCTGAAGAAATCGGAAAAACCTCTGCAGGAGTTTCAGACCAAAAAGCCGACCGGCTTACTGAAAGAATTCTAAAATCAAAGAAAGTGTTTGTTGCAGGTGCCGGCAGGTCAGGCTTGATGATGCGGGCTTTTGCCATGAGATTGATGCATATGGGCTTTGAGTCCCATGTTGTCGGAGAAACCCTAACCCCTGCTGTTGAAGAGGGAGATCTGCTTGTCATAGGCTCCGGGTCAGGGGAGACGGAAAGCCTCCTTGTTATGGCGAAAAAAGCGAAAAAGATCGGGGCGCATATTGTTTTGATTACAATATTTTCTCAGTCTTCAATAGGAATGCATGCTGATGAGGTCATAACGATTCCTGCTACCACGGCAAAAGTGGTAGAACAGGCAGGGGTCGATTCGATTCAGCCGAAAGGCTCCCTTTTCGAGCAGGCCATGCTGATATTTTGCGAAACGATTGTACTCATGCTCTTACAAAAAATGAAAATAGACTTCGCAAAATTAATGCAGCGTCATGCAAACCTCGAGTAAAGATGTAAAGGCGCTGCCGTGCTTGTGGTTTGAGTATTGTGCTTCCAGGTAACCTGGATCAAGTTACCTAGAAGTGGCGTATGCCACTTCGCGGCCGAGTATCAAACAGTAACTTGCTCGAAGTTACCTAGAAGAGCTTCTTCAGACCCTCTTTCGCCTTTTCTTCGAGCTTCTGCTTCTCTTCCTGAGACTTCTTTTCTGCTTCAATCCGCTTTTTCTCCGCTTCCTGTTCCAGCTTTTCCTGTTGTTTTTTTACTGCATCCTCGGCCATCTTCTGAAGCCGCTTCTTTTCGGCTTCTATCCTGTTTTCTACTTCCTTCTTCTTTTTTTCAATTGTCTTCTGCTGCGCTTCGACCAATTCCTGTGCTTCTGAAATTTTTGAATCAATGTCCTTTTGACGATCGTCTATGAGCTGCTTCAGCTGCCGGATATACGGGTCGGTCTCTTCACGAACCTTCCGTTCGAGCTCATCCCTTGTCCTTTTAATCTCTTCGGACAAAATATCCTTCAACCGGTCTGCGATGACATTGTCAAGATTACTCTGTACTGTAAATCGAAGATTATCGGAGATGTACTCCAGTGAAGCTTCGAATGTAATTTCATCAATCGACTCTGCGATCGATCTGCTCAGCTTGTAGATGTAGTCAGGGATGTCCTCGGGCCTGTCGGAAAAGTCAAACCGAACCTCCTGTGCTCTGAAGGCAATTTGTGACTCGAAATCAGACCCGTTCATGCTGAGTGATGATTCGATAAACCCCTGTCCTCTGTCAAGCTCGCGCGGGAGGAGCGCAAAATCGGTGAGCGTAATATTTCTCATCGGGAGGCTGTTGAAATTCAGGGTGAAGAGCTCTTTCCCGGTATCTTCGCGATAATCGAGCGTGCCCGTAAATACGATGCCTGCACTGTCTTTTCTCGTTCCATTGACTTCGAATGTGGTCGGGCGGCCGATGAGGCTCTGATCGTTTACGATGTCCCTGATATTGCCTGCAATGACTGTTTGGTTGGATAACACGCCTGAGAGGGCCACATTTTTAATCCAGAATGCAGGGAGCACTTCCGGTGCGACAAACTGAATATCCTGGCCCTTGAGCCGGGGCGGCTTCTTTTTCTTCGGCACGGCCTTGCGAAATTTTCCCGTGTAGTACCGTACCTTTCCGATGATATTGGCTATCCTCTCATACTTTGCGATTATCCGTTGGCCGAACAGAAGTTTCGCAACGTTTTTGGTCGTTATGTCCGGGAGCTTGGCAAGAGCGAGAACCGCTTCGTAATCCTCGTCAATCCATGATGCAATTTGATCGTCAACCTGCGCTATATGTGCGGTTTCCGCTTTGAAATCTCTGGACATCTGTGTGACTTCATCCCCGTACACCTGCACACGGTTGTAGTTCTTTTCGATTGTATCGAGGCTGCCCTGGAGCTCCTTGATGCTTTTGATTTTATCGGGCTGGATCGAACTGATCTCGTTTTGGATCTCTTTGAGATCGTCTTTCCCGGGCAGCCCGGAGACTCTTTGTTCCCACTTGCTGTATTTATTTTCATACTCATCGATGAGAGAGTCAATCCTGTCGGGAGTCTGCAGGGTAACCGATTTCCAGATCTCGTCGATATCGATTTTGCCCGTGAGCTGGTCGATATTGAACACGGGCATTTGAGATTTTTCCTGCTCGAGGCTGCTTTCTATTTTCTGCACCAGTTTCGATTTTTCCTTTGGCTCGGTCTTTCTTTTCGGAAGCTTCCCGTCTGTTTCCCTGTCCGTGTTGAGCCGAATACCCTGGGCCTCCAGGTTTTCGATGATAAACTTCTTTTTCAGGAGCGGTCCGAAGGCAATATCAAAGGTACAGGAGCCGGTTTCAAACATATTCTTCCAGGTGTTGTCGGGATCGGTTACCTGAAGCCCGTCCCAGTGCATCCGAAGTCCGAATAATGAGAAGTCCACTCCTTCAAACTCAACCCTGGCGCCGTTGATCCTGCCTCCGAGCGACTCCATACGCTTTTCGAGAAATGCGTCGGTAAAAATAAGCCATGCCGCAACGAAAATTCCTGCGGCAACAACGAGAAGGATGATACCTGATTTTCTCATAGCTACCCCGCCAGGTTTTTTACTCTGTTAAACCATCTCACCAGAGCCGAGCTCCGCAGTATCTGTATGATCTTCCACCTCTGTATCCTGGGTTCGTACTTCTGTTTGTATGCAATGATGAATTTTTTCACTGCTATGTACAGGGGGATAAGGAGGACAATCGATATGATAAAGCTCCCCATGACCACTGTATTGTTGAACCGGGTATAGGGAACGAGTTTAATGGTGTAGAGGGTGGTCCAGAAGCTTCGAAGCGGTTCAACATCGACCAGTATAAAGTAACCGAGAGAGTGTATAAATGGGTCGATCAGATAGGCGATGAAACGAAAGAGCACGACTGCGAAAATGACCGAGGCCAGGTTTACATTGAGCACAATGATACAAACAATGATAGGTGCCGCGATCAGGGTTTTGAACCCGATAAATCCAAGTATCATTCCTAATATAAAGCCGCCTGCAATCTGGAACGGTGCGGCTGCTGACCGGAGAAGCTTCACGAGTTTGCTGATGAGCTGGAGAATGAGCATGTATTCACCCCCACCTTGGCGCTTTTACAGCAATTTTAGCAATAATTGTGCATTTCCTCAATGTTTTTTAATCAGGGCTTATACTGCACCACTTATTCGGGCGTCAGTATTTCTGCATTCGATTCCTGCGGTGCACCTGCAGCATTCGCTTCGTCGGTATCTATATGCATCTCGAGCGCGGATGTATCGGTTATTCTGATAAGAACATTTTCAACGATAGTCGTTCTGTCGCCCTTCAGCCGTACGTTAACGACATCTCTATTTTTCAGCTTGTACTGTTTGCCGTCATGGGGAGTCATATGGATATGCCGCCATGCGCGTATTACTCCTTTTTCGAGTTCTATCGAACCTCCGGGTCCCTCCATAAAAATGCCCGGGGTGTTTTCGATTATACCGGATTCCCGCACAGGCGCCTGTATGCCGAGCTTGAACTGATCGGTACCGGAGATTTCAACCTGGGAATCAGAGCGGGGAGGGCCGAGAACACGCACACGCTCGATTGCTCCCTTTGGCCCCTTCAGCACAACGGTCTCTTTTGCCGCGTACTGACCCGGCTGCAAGAGGTCCTTCCATTTAATCAATTCATAACCGGTTCCGAACAAGCGCTGAACATGATCATCTGTGAGGTGTACATGCCGGTTAGAGACCCTGCAGGTGACAAAACCGAGTACTTCTCCTGCAGCGGTTTTTTCTATCATGCGGCAGGAAAGCTTTGGGAACCTTTTTACCTGTTCGACAGCCCTGGCTATTCTCTGCCTGACGAGATCGCTGTACTCCTCCCTGTACTGGCTGAATCTGTCAAGAAATGCATCTATATCGCTGATATAACGGGGTGCAAGTCCGTTGAGAGCAATTGCGACCACGTTTCCCCGACACTGATCGCATGTGCACCCGTCCATGTTCCGTATCAATTCATCGACGTTCTCTTCAACGAGGATTTCCATGACGTTTATGGGATCAAAGCTGGAGGCGAGAGGGCGCCGCAGAGCCGAGATCCTGCGGAGAGACTGAAGTTTAAGCGCTTCATCGATCTGTTCCTGCGTGCAGATTTCCTGGTCTACAAGGATTTCACCAAGCGGGGCGAAAATGTCCAGATGCGCCTCCATCGCGCACTCGAGCTGGTCTCGCTGCACATATCCGAGCTCGAGGAGGATCTGTCCGATTGAATTGGATTTGAATTGCATGTCGCGCTGCTTATGAAGGGCCGTTGCAACCTGGGAAGCTTTTCGAAAATCTGATTCAACAATGACCTCGCCGAGGCGAAGATGTACATCGACACCGGTCAACTTTTCCTTTCTTTTTAGCGCGGTATCAAGCTCTTCTTCTTTAAGCTTTTTTTCAGATATGAGGAGTGATCCAAGCCTGTTATCATTTTGTATGCCCATGGTAAACCCTCCATTGTTGAGAAATGAAGTTCATGAAAATCAAGTATACTTCATTTTGAGAGAAAATGCTTCAATTCATTTTCAGGGAGGGGCTTGCTGAAGTAATAGCCCTGCGCCATATCACATCCGAGGCGGCAAAGCATTGCAAGTTGAGCTTTGTTTTCCACACCTTCGGCGACCACATGCAGATCGAGGCTATGTGCCATTGCAATAATCGCCTTCACGATCGCCGTATCTTCGGTGTCCATTGTAATGTTGGATAAAAATGAGCTGTCGATTTTCAAGAGGTCAGCCGGCACATACTTCAAGTAGCTCAATGTGGCATACCCTGTTCCAAAATCGTCGATTGCGAGCTGTATTCCCATGCTTTTTATGGTTTTGATTTTATCGATCAGGTCTTTTGTTCTATTCAGTGCATTGCTCTCAGAAATTTCCAGGGTGAGCAGTGACGGTTTAAGGCCAGTGCTTCCAAGGACGGAGGAAACCGTTTTGATAAAATCCGGCCTTTGGATCTGACAGACTGATATATTTACTGCCACCCTGACCGGCCGGGTCAAACACCACCGCGCGGCATGGACGCAGGTCTTTCGAAGTACAAGTTCTCCCAGTTTGTCGATGATACCGCTCTTTTCCGCAGCAGGTATGAACTGATCGGGTGAAAGAATGCCAATATCAGGGTGGTTCCATCGCACAAGCGATTCAACACTGACCGTATCTCCGGAATGAAGGTCGATCTGGGGCTGAAAGAGAATGGTGAATTCCTCCTTTTCAAGGGCCTTCTTTATATTCATTTCATGCACAGGATGCAGTATGAGGTCGGCATTTATATCTGGTGTGAAAAAGCGGTACCTCTGCCCCCCGTCGGCTTTTGCTCTGTACATGGCAGTATCTGCATTTTTAACCAGAGACTTTGGCTCATTTCCATCGGATGGAAAGAGGCTGATGCCGACACTTGTTTTAACATAATACTCCCGGTCCGCGAGCTGAACAGATTCACCGACAGTTTCGAGTATACGATCTGCAACGATGGCTGCGTCCTGTTCATGGGTGATCTCACTCAGGATGACACCGAATTCGTCACCCCCAAGACGCGCTGCAGTTTCGCTTTCCCGTATACATTTTGTTATTCGTTCGGCCGTTGTAATCAGCAGGAGATCGCCGGCGCTGTGACCGAGTGTGTCATTGACCTTCTTGAAGCCGTCCAGATCCAGAAAAAGAACCGCCATGCTCTTTCCTGTTCTTCTTGCCTGAGCTACAGATTGAACGAGCCGGTCGAAAAAAAGAGCCCGATTCGGCAATCGTGTCAGCGGATCGTGATAGGCGAGGTATCTCTCGAGTTTTCTGGTTTTTTCAAGTGAGCAAATAATTCTGTTTCTTTCGATAGCGTTTCGAATAATTCTGGTGAACAGAAACCGGTCGATTCTGCCGTGTATGAGATAATCCTGAGCGCCGGCCTGTACCGCGCGAATTGCGATATCCTCGTTCTGAATATTACTGAGAATAACTATTGGCAGATTTGTATATTCCCTGTAGTGTCGGAATGCTTCAATACCGGACTCGCTGTCTGCAGAGATATCTATAAGGAGAATATTTGTACGGGATCGCTGTTTTTTTTCAGCTTCTTTTTCGGGTATAAACTCAAAAAATTCGGTTTCTCTGTCACCATCCGAAACAAGTTTTTTTAGGAAATGCATTTTTTCTGGACGACCCACGAAGAGAATGTGCGGTGAAGATTCCTGCAAGGATACATCCTTTTCTCTATCAAGAACAACAGGTTTCTCTGAAATGGCCGACATCAGTTTCTCCCGATCAGGCTGTACGCAGGCCGTTTTATGCAGTATAATCCGGCATTACGCTATGATTCTATTATCGTTCATACCTGAATAAACATGAGGGAACGGGACGTTTCTATTGATTAAAATACAGTGATTTTTTTCCGTATTTTTGTTACTGTATAATACGCCGGTTTGAGCCTGTTGGCCCTGTGAGAAAATGATCACCGGAAATAAATTCAAGAGTATGTCTATAATACAGGGGTTGAAAGTGAAAAAACTCAGGAGTTTGGTGCTGATATTAGGCTTGGTGTTCCCCTGCTTCTTTTTTTTACCGACGCAGACGGGCTTTGCGTTTGTTTTACGGACAGGAGATATGATCATCATCGGAGGGGATGAGGTTATTGATGAGGATCTCTTTGTTGCCGGAAATGAGATAATAATCAACGGAACAGTCAACGGCGATCTCTATGCAGCGGCACGGGTAATCGCGATGAACGGCCGTGTGCGGGACAGTGCTACTCTTGCAGGAAACAGAATAGATGTTTCTGGCCAGATCGGCGGTTCCCTTCGCGCTATAGGCGACTCTGTGACAGTACAGGGTTCGATCGGCAAGGACCTGGTGCTTGCTTCTCGTGATGTTATGGTAAATGCGGGCTCGGTTGTAAGCGGAGATATGCTGGCAGGAGCAATGAATGCTGCGATCGAAGGCCCTGTGAAAGGCTATGCCCTGATAGGCGCGCGTAGTATCACTGTAAACAACCGCATTGGGCAGGATGCGACGTTTGGCGCTCGGTTTCTGACACTTACTAAGAATGCTGTCATCGGCGGGAATCTTACCTACTACAGCGCAAACGAAGCCAGTATCGACTCAGGTGCTTTGATTGCAGGAAAACTGAAGCATTCGATTCCTCAGACGCAATTTGATATCAGAAAAATTTTTCCTTTCATGATTATGGCCGGCATAGCAGGAAAAATAGCAGCTTTTTTTATGGGACTTGCTGTTGGGCTTGTTTTCATACTGCTTGCACCCGGGTTGCTCAATTCTCTTACCGACGCGATAAGACGAAAAACAGGAGCCTGCGCAGGGTGGGGAGCTCTTATGCTCTTTGCCGTACCGATAGGCGTTGTCATTGCATTCAGCACGATAATCGGCATAGTACTCGGAGTGATTGCGCTGTTTATATACCTGATTGCAGTCTATCTTGGTCAGATAGTTGCGGGGCTTTTGATCGGCAAAATGATACTTGGGCGTTTCGATATGCATGAGAGCCCACAGGCGCTGTTCGGCATTTTTACTCTCGGTTATTTTATTATCAGGCTTTTCAGATTTATACCGGTTGCCGGATATTTGATTTTCATAGCAGCAGCGGTGTTCGGGCTTGGTGCGGTTTTTATAACAGCCTTTGAAAAGCGGCGTATGTCCCTGGCGGGATAAGCCGCTTCGCGGCTGAGTATCAAAAAAAACTTATTTTACTTAGAAGAGACAGACAGCTGGAAAGGTGAGCTGAATGGAGACAATCATGATAATGGACAGTATCCCTGTGTATCTGACGGTTGAAGATGTCCTCAAGTCCATGCAGATGGCCGGCAGGAAACATTCTTTTCAAAATATTATTCAAGAACTTATTGATGCGGCAGTTCCAGTGGCCAAGCCGAAGGTGATGTACAAGGTATCCTATATAGAGAATCAAAACGAGGACAGCGTCACCATCGACGGGGTGGTTTTTAAAAGCCCGATTCTCAAAATGAATCTTGAAAATACCGAACGGATTTTTCCCTATATCGCAACGGCTGGACGTGAACTCGAGGAGATTCCAGTCTCAACGAATGACATTATGCGTGAATATTGTCTTGATATCGTCAAGGAGACGATACTCGAGGGAGCCCTCCATTACTTTGAAAAACAGCTGGGCCGAGAGTATGCCCTCGGGAAAATGGCGCATATGAATCCGGGTTCGCTTAGTGAATGGCCGATTTCTCAGCAGGAACCTTTATTTTCATTGTTCGGAGATGTTGAGGCGATTGTCGGTGTTCGGCTCACCGAAAGCTTTTTAATGGATCCTGTTAAATCGGTTTCAGGTGTATATTTTCCAGCGGAAATAGATTTTAAGAGCTGTATGCTGTGCACCAGGCATCCATGCAGCAAGAGAAGGGCTGATTACGACCCTGAAATGGCGAAAAAATATTCTGTGAAATAAACTGCTACAAAGTTTAGAAGAGGTTCATAGTATGAAAAGCAGAGAGCGTGTATTGAGAGCGATTAATTTCGAGTGCCCGGACAGACCGCCTATATCGCATGCCATTCTCCCGGCTGCGCAGATTAAGTACGGTGAAAAATTGGACGAGATACTCGAGGCTGTGCATGAGGATTTTGGCTGGGAGCTTCTTCTCGATATGAAGCCTGAAGATCTGCCCGCTCTCTACAGGGGAGGAGTTAATTACGATGATTTCGGCACCCTGTGGAACGTTGATGATGAAGGGGTCGCCGGTATCCCTGTCGAGTGGCCTTTTGCAGACTGGAATAAGTATGACAGCTATGAATGGCCGGAATTCGATGCCGGACAGCCGTCTGCACGGCTTTACAGTGGACATATGGAGGGAAAAAACGATGCATACTATGCCCGCGGTGCATGGATTACGTTCTTCGAGGAGATGCAGCAGCTGAGAGGAATGGAAAATTTATTTATGGATCTGGTATATAGAACGAAAGAGGTATACCGGTTGCGAGACGACCTTCTCGAGTTCAATCTGAGATGGATCGATAAGTGGCTTGAGTACGATTATGACGGCCTGCATTTCGCCGATGACTGGGGAGCGCAGAACAGCCTTCTTATATCTCCCGATTCCTGGAGAGAGTTTTTCAAACCTGCTTATAAAAAGATGTTTGAAAAGGTTACTGATAGGGGTGTAGATGTGCATTTTCACTCAGACGGGTATATAATCGACATTATTCCCGACCTCATCGATATCGGTGTGAAGGTGCTGAACTGCCAGTCGTCGGTTATGGACCTGAATCAACTTAAAAAAAATTTTGCGGGAAAGGTCTGTTTCAGAACGGATCTTGACCGGCAGCGCATCATTCCGTTCGGGGCACCGCAGGAGGTGAAAAATCATATACTCGAGTTGTTCGAGCATCTCGGCACTAAGAGGGGAGGAATTATCGCATGCGGAGAGATCGGACCGGACACACCACTTGAGAATATTCGGGTTATGTATGAGACTTTTATGAATTACATGTATTGATCCTGCGCGGTTTTCAGCGGAGAAAAAATATTTATTCCGGTTACTGCCCGTCATACCGGGACATCGGGTGTTCAGACTCGAACGGTTCGGGTGAAACCGGCAAAGGGGGTGTATCATGACATCCAGGGAACGTGTATTGAAAGCGCTGGATCACAGGGAACCCGACCGTGTTCCCTATGATCTTACCAGCACGCTCGTAACAGGGATTCATTACATTGCATATGAAAGGCTGAGGGATTTCCTTGGCCTCGAAAAGAGGGAAACCAAGCTGTTCGACAGGGTGCAGGGGCTTGCCCGCGTGCATGACGACATGCTAGAAAGGCTCGAGGTCGATATGCGGGGTGTATTGACTGGAAGCCCGTTTGGATGGGAGCTCGAGCTCGAGGAAACCCCCGGGTATGAGCAGTTTACAGATGTATGGGGCATTACGTGGCGCAGACCGAAGCCATATGGCCTGTACTACGATATGGTTGCCCACCCGCTCAAAGGTGCTGACCTGGAACAGGTGAAAAAGTACAGATGGCCTGATCCCAAAGACAGACGCCGGCTCGAGGGGCTGAAGGAAGAGGCCTCGAGGCTTTCTGAAACCGACTGCCTCGTGGTGCTGGGAACGGTGGGAATGACCGTCGGGCTCCTGCAGACGTTCCAGTGGCTGCTCGGATTCGAGGATTCCTTCTATGCGTTAGCCGCCGAGCCGGAGCTTACCCACTATATCGTGGGGAAGCTTGCCGAGCTCGATATCGAGTTCTGGGAGTGGGCGATTCCCTACCTTGGCGACGATATAAAGGTCGTGCTCTATGCTGATGATTATGGAATGCAGACAGGGCCGGTTTTTTCTTACGACATGTTTGCACGTTACTTCAAGCCGTGGTACGAGAAGATATTCTCAGTTATAAAGAAGCAGAAGCCGGATCTTTATATCTTCTTTCATTCATGCGGTTCATCCCGCTATATTCTGGCTGACCTCATCGAAAGCGGGGTGGATATTTTCAACCCGGTGCAGTATTCCTCGAAGGATATGGAGCCTGTACAGCTCAAGAAGGACTTCGGGAAAGACCTCACCTTCTGGGGCGGCGGCATAGATACACAGCGGGTGCTTCCGAACGGTACGGTTCAGCAGGTTCGGGATGAGGTACGGCGTAGGATTGAGGATTTTGCGCCCGGCGGCGGATTTGTTTTCAACCCGGTGCACAATATTCAGGCCGATGTTCCGCCGGAAAATATCATGGCGATGTGGGAAGCGCTCATGGAATACGGGAGGTATTGAAAATGAAGCCTCGTGAACGATTTGTCACTGCGCTGAACTGCGGCATACCGGATAGGGTGCCGGTCTATGATTTTCTGTTCAGCAGAAAGCTGATGAAGGATCTGTTAGGCTATAAAACCGAGCTCTATGACGGGAAAACCCAGGTTCAGCTCGCATCGAAACTGGGACTGGACGGTATTTTCATTCCTATAAACGGATACTGCGGCTTTGAGGAAGATGTCCATGAAGAGGGAACGAGGTACGTCGATGAGTGGGGGATCACCTATGTAAAGGGCGGTTGGCCGGTTATGGTTCAGATCGATGTGCCGGTGAAAAACAGGGAGGACTGGAATAACTACAGACTTCCCGACCCTGCTGCGTCCCACCGGACCCGCATGATAGAGGATGCAGTCAGAGCAAATAAAGAGGAGCTTGCGATCATAGTTGGGTTTCTAGGGCCTTTCACCATGATGTACTGGTACTTCATGGACCTCGCGACTCTGTCACTCACTGTTTTCGACGACCCGGAGCTCATTACCGAGATATGTGATGCCTATACGAAGTGGGTAATCGAGGCAGCAAAACAAGCATACAAGGTTGGCGGTATCGATGTGTTTATGATTGCAGACGACTGGGGAGGGACAAAAAGCCTTCTGATGTCACCGAAGCATCTGAGGCAGTTTTTTATTCGGCCCTTCGGAGATATTGTGAGGGGGTTGAAGAGCTTCGGCATTCCCGTTGCCATGCACAACGACGGGAATATCTGGGATGTTTTAGACGATCTTGTTGCCACAGGAATCAGCGGCTATCATCCCGTGGAGCGAGCGGCGAGTATGGATCTTTCAAAAATCAAGACGCGCTACGGAAAAAAAATCTGTCCTATCGGAAATATCAACAACAAGACAACCATGGTAACCGGAACACCCGAGGAGGTAACGCAGGAAGCACTCGAGTGCCTGAAGATCGCTGCGCCCGGCGGGGGATATATACTCGCAACCGATCACAGCCTGCATGACGATATTCCGATTGATAATATTTATGCCTATATCGAGGTTGTAAAGAAGTACGGTACATACCCGCTGAAGCTAAAATGACGGGTGTGCAGTCTTTATACATGAAAGCGAAGAACTGTTCGGTGAACAGTAAAATATCAAAATATTTTCAGGAGGGTATGGTATGAAAAAGCTTCTGGTAGTTTTAACAGCGCTTCTTTTAATCTTCTCCATTACCGCTTTTGCATTTGCGGGAGGTGGCGGAAAAACAGAGAAGCCTGCGGGGAAAGTCCCCAAGAGGGTCGGCTGGGTCGGCAACTACATGATGCATGAGTGGTATCAGAATGTGTGGAAAGGTATGAAGGCGCGTGCCCAGATGCTCGGTATCGAGCTCGACGTAATGGATGCCAACCTCGATATGGCCAAGCAGGTTTCTTTAGCCGAGGATTTGATGGCAAAAGGGGTAGATGTGCTCGTTATTTCGCCTGTTGAGCAGAAAGGTGCGGAACCGATTGTAAGGAAGGCGAAAATGGAAGGCATTCCTCTCATTATCGAAGCGAGCTCGGTCGAAGGTATGACAACCATGGTGGCGATCTGCGACTATGACTGTGGCTACAAGGGCGGTGTTGCAACGGGCAAGTATGTCAAGAAACATCTTGGTGGCAAAGCACGGATCATGGCAATCGACCTCCCAATGCTCAGACCCTGCATTCTGCGGGTAGATGGGTTTTATGATGGGATCAAGACCGTAATCCCTGATGCGGAAATGGTGCATCGACTGGACGGTCAGGGGCTTAAGGACGCAGCGCTTCAGGTCGCAACGGATGCGCTTACGGCAGACCCTGGCATCAATATCATATACGGGTGTAACGACGACTCCGCACTCGGTGCACTGCAGGCATACCGGGCTGCAGGGCTCGATGAGAACAAACTCGTCGTATGCGGAACGGGCGGCGAAGGAAATGCTTTTATCCATGCAATGCAGGAAGGGGGGCCGTACAAGGTGGAAGCAGCGATGTTCCCCGAAGCTGTCGGGTACGAAGTTATCAACATGGCGGTGAAGTTGTACAACAAGGAAGAGGTGCCCAAACACTACGTGACTCCTACCTTAGCGTTGACCACCGATACCTGGAAGGATTATTATACTCTCGAAGGAGACGTACGCACAATCAACTGGGACAACGTGAACAAGATCAAGAGAGAAGACAAGTGCGGCAAGTATTGATGGAATTAGGCGAATAAGCGCCAATAGACACCCTCCTTCCTTATCATGGAAGGGGGGGTGTTTGATCAAGGAGAGGAATGGTGAGTCCAACAGACGCCCTGCGTAAGGAAAAGTTGTTCAGCAAACTGGTTCTTTTCAATGAAATTATACTCGTTGCAGTGCTCGTTGTTATTTCAGCGGCAATTTCGATAGGCACATCGAAATTCTACAGTGCAACAAACCTTCTCAACATACTCCGCGACAGTTCCATGGCTATTATTGCCGGAATCGGCATGACCATGCTGCTGATAACCGGAGAGGTCGATCTTTCCATCGGGTCACTCATTGCCTTTGTCGGAGTTGTGACGATGGATATCATCAATAAGACACACAGTGTGTTTATCGGCGTGCTTGCGGGTCTGGGGCTTGGCGGGTTAGTCGGGCTGATAAACGGGCTTGTCAGGACAAAACTGCAGGTGAATTCTCTGATCGGAACAATTGCAATGATGATGATTCTGAGGGGCAGCGTGTACATCTACAAGCTCGAGGCCGTTCAGAACTATCATCAGCTCGAGGTATTTTACGAGATCGGCAACGGGTATGCAGGCTTTATGCCGATACCGGTAATCACCATGCTTGTTCTGTATCTCGTGTTTCTCTTCATCCTGTACAGGACAGTATTCGGCAGAAGACTGTATGCAACCGGAGGCAACTACACAGCTGCTAAGATTTCCGGGATAAAGGTCGACAATCTGAAGATTCTTACCTTTGTCGCGAACTCGGTATTTGCTGCGATAAGCGGAATTATTCTCGTATCCCGAATGAACTCAGGACAGCCAAATGCTGGTGTGGGCTTTGAACTGACGGTTATTTCAGGCGTCATACTCGGCGGCACGAGTCTCGGCGGCGGTGAGGGGACGTTGATCGGCACGCTGATCGGCATACTTATTCTTCGGGTTATCAACAACGGCATCATTATACTGAGGTGGAATCAGGACCTGCAGATTGTAATAAGCGGACTCATCATAATACTTGCCGTCTACATAGACAATAAAAGAAAGGTGGCACGCTCAAAGATCATTACAACCTGATCAGACGGGATGGCGAAATGGATGGTAATCGAAGTGCAATATTAGACGTGAAACAGGTATCAAAGGAGTTTCCCGGTGTCAAAGCGCTCGACTCGGTAGATCTTACCCTCAAAAAAGGCGAAGTGCACGCGCTCATCGGTGAAAACGGCGCCGGGAAATCGACACTGATCAAGATCCTTGCCGGGGTCTATACAAAGGATATCGGGGAGATTCTTTTTGATGGATCTCCTGCAGTCATCGATTCTCCGGCGGATTCGCTTATGCTCGGCATTAAGGTTGTATTTCAGGAACTTTCACTGATCCAGCATATGACAATCGGAGAAAACGTGTTTCTTGAATCTTTCCCACTGAAAAAGAATAAAACCATCGACTGGGATGCACTGTATAAAAGGACATCGGAAATTCTCGAATCGATCGGACTTGATCTAAATCCCAGGACAAAGGTATATAAACTTACTGTATCGCAACAGCAAATGGTCGAGATAGCCCGCGCCCTTTCACACGAGGCCAAAGTGGTAATCATGGATGAGCCGACATCGGCCCTTACGCCGAAAGAGATACGTTTTCTATTCGACGTTATCAGAAAGCTTCGGGATCGGGGGATTGGCATTCTCTACGTGACCCATAAGCTGGAAGAGGTGCTGGAAGTGTGTGAACGAGTAACCGTGCTGAGGGATGGAAGACGTATTTCTTCAAGAGAGGTGAAGGAAACGAACAGCGATATGCTTGTCACCGACATGGTCGGCCGATCAATTAAAACTCTCTTTCCGAGGACGCATACGGGAAAGGGGAAGGTTATGCTTACCGTTAATCATCTTTTTACCGGAAAAAAGCTGCGGGATGTAACGTTCAAGGTGCACGCAGGTGAGGTGGTGGGCATCTTCGGCCTAATGGGCGCAGGCAGAACGGAGCTTGCAAAGGCCATGTTCGGGCTCGATCCGACTGACGGCGGTAGTATAACTGTGGACGGGCAGACGCTGAAACCTGGGAGTACTGCGCATTCGACGAAGCTTGGAATCGGATATTTGACCGAAAACAGAAAAGAGGAAGGGCTCGTTCTGCAGATGTCGGTATCACAGAATATCACCCTTCCATCACTGGATGAGTTTTCCTCTTTCGGGTATATACGCACGAAACAGGAGATGGAGCGCGCAAAGGAGTTTGTGGATGCGTTCAGTATAAAGACACCCTCCCTCAGACAAAAAGTGATGTATCTGAGTGGTGGTAATCAGCAGAAGGTGCTCCTTGCCCGCTGGCTGATGAAAAAATTGAAGGTCATAATCCTCGATGAACCGACGCGCGGCATCGATGTTGGAGCAAAGGCGGAAATACACCGGCTGATAGACCAGCTCGCGGATGAGGGTCTTGCGGTTGTGGTCATGACCAGTGAGATGCCTGAGCTGCTCGGCGTGAGCGATCATATCATCGTCATGTGCGGCGGGAGGATTACCGGCGAGTTCGATAGAAAAGACGCAAAGATGGAAATTATTCTGGAGGCAGCCATTGGTCAGAGGGAATACAGCTATGCAGAACGCGGTTCAGAACAGTAAGGGGAATTTTTTCAGGCGGATCTTTGCAATCAATGAGCTTGGGCTCCTGGTTTCCTTTATTGTGATATTTATCTTTTTCAGCGTGGCCTCACCGTATTTTCTTACGGTACGAAATATTTCAAACATTCTGGGGCAGGTCTCGCTTCCACTCATTGCTGCGGTCGGGCTTTCTATTGTATTATTCAGCGGTGAGGTCGATATATCCATCGGATCTCTGCAGGCTTTTGTTTCGCTCCCGCTCGTGACAGTTATGAATGCAACGGGGAGCTTTGCGCTCGGCGCTCTTCTTGCCCTCATAACCGGGGCTGCTGTCGGTGCGATAAACGGTTTTATCGTCACACGCCTCAAAGTCAACTCACTCATAACCACGCTCGGTATGTACTATTCTCTCAGGGGTGCTGTGTACCTTATTACAAAGAAAGTCGCAATTGCCGAGCGTTCCGGAAAGGACCTGTTTTTCTTCATCGGTAATGGGAAGCTGTTTCACTTTCTTCCATATCCCTCGATACTTATGTTCGCCATCCTCTTTGCCTTTATGTTTATCATGAAAAATACGAGCTATGGACGGAGAATGTACGCTGTCGGCGGCAATGCCGAGGTGGCACGGGCAATCGGGATAAATGTCGAGAAAATGAAGTTCAG
Organism: uncultured Spirochaetota bacterium; assembly: GCA_964525675.1. Classification (GTDB taxonomy): domain Bacteria; phylum Spirochaetota; class B62-G9; order B62-G9; family DRHN01; genus CAYSRJ01. Next base: position 13,615 of record CAZGJW010000019.1, on the reverse strand, counting down.
TGCATTCGTAATCTGTTCTGTCCTCGCTTCGATAAGCGCCATACTGCTTGCCTCCCGCCTGGGTTCTGCAAATCATATGGCGGGCCAGGGGTTTGAGTTCCAGGTTGTTGCCGCGGTAGTGCTGGGCGGGGTAAGTCTTTCGGGCGGTATCGGCACCCTGCTCGGCGCATTCATAGGGGTACTGATTCTCGGCATAATACAAAACGGCCTCGGTATGCTGAATGTATCGACAATGTGGCAGCTTGTTATTACCGGCTCTATTATCATCCTTTCTGTGGCAATCGATGAATTCAAGAAGAGACGCGCGTAGTTCATAAACGAATCACTGATTTAAGAAAAACACGCGTGAAGAATGATGAAGGGAACATCACCGGACCATGACCCGCCGTATGTACAACCGTATGTCTGTACCGCTTCTCCTCGGTATTGTTTTTATCCTTGGATTTTTTATCCGAATTTTAAGTGGAAGCCCCGCCGTCCATACAGACCTCGTTTACTCACCGGGTATCAGGCAAAAGCCGCCCGGGGCAAAGACACCCGGCGATACGGCCGTGTCCTTTTACATGCTGCTCGACAGCGGACAGTACGAAAAGGCAGGGGACCTGGCGCTTGAGCCCGACTTCGTAGGGACCGGGAGAGATGCAGCTCTTGCAGAAAGGGTTGGCCCCGGGACTTTTTACGGCTGGACTGATACAAAACGGTTTGTGGAAAGAACGAGGCGGGAGCTTGGCCAGGGAGGTGCGGGAATTACACTGAAAAATATCAGAGTTGATTCCGTTCTCACTGTTGATTTTGCATCACCTCTGCAAGATGCACCTCTACAGGGAATTGAGGATGCGTATCTCGTGGATATTTCCGGCAATCTGCTCGGTGCGTGCACGATTTTCAGATGGGATAAACAGGTTATGGTGCTTCGTATTGATAAAAAGTACAAACTTCTTTTAAGCGGAACAAAATCGGCAAAATCGTTTTTCTACCAAAGCTGGTTTTCGAATATAGAGGAGATAGGTAATTTACGGGGTGTGCAGAGGTGAAGATCAGATACTTCGACAATGCCGCAACCTCCTGGCCCAAGCCCGGGTCTGTGCTTGAGGCCATGAAGGACTATTTCCTTCATGGGGGAGGAAATCCGGGGCGCTCAGGGCACGGCAAATCAATCGGCGCAGGCAGGATTGTGCTCAATGCGAGGGAGCGGCTTGCCAACTTTTTTAATGTACTTGACCCATCGAGAATCGTGTTTTCAAAAAATGCAACCGAGGCGCTCAATACGGCACTGTTTGGCCTGTTGCACAGGGGAGACCATGTCGTCACCTCGAGTATGGAGCACAATTCGGTGATGCGGCCGCTTGCCTTTCTGCAGGAGCACGGCATTGAAGTAACGACTGTTAAAGCGGATGAAACCGGCCTTGTTCATCCCGATTCTTTGATGAAAGCGGTAAAGAAAGATACAAAACTCGTTGTAATAACGCACGCTTCAAATGTGACAGGAACGATAAATGATATCGGTGCTGTCGGAAGGATGTGCCGCAAAAGGGGTGTTTTATTTCTTGTTGACGGCGCACAGACAGCTGGTGTTGTGCCGGTTGATGTACAGCGGATGAATATCGATCTTTTTGCCTTCAGCGGGCACAAGGGCCTGCTCGGCCCACAGGGCACAGGTGGCCTGTACATTGGAATAGATGAAAAGGAGGTAGGCCCACTGATGCGCGGCGGCACAGGAAGCGTATCGGACAGGGAGGTCCAGCCGGATTTTCTTCCTGACCGTTTTGAGAGCGGAACACTGAACGTTGTCGGTATTGCAGGTCTTGCGGCAGGTGTCGAATACCTGCTCGATATGGGGCGGGAAAAAATCCTGGAGCATGACAGCCGTCTGCTTGAGATATTTCTCGACGGCTTTTCCCGTATTCCGCAAATTGTAATATATGGCAGACAGAAGCCGCTGGAGCAGACAGGCGTGCTCTCATTCAAAATACAGGGCATAAGCCCCTCGAAAGCGGGAGAAATCCTTGATAGAGAGTATGGTATACAGACGAGAATCGGCCTCCACTGTGCACCGTCCGCGCATAAAACGATAGGGACGTTTCCAGACGGCACCATACGTTTGAGCTGGGGTATCTTTGCCACGGAAAAAGATGTGCAATACTCGATACGCGCTGTTAAAAAGATTGCCGGTTCTGCATAATGGTGCTGTATAGGGGTGAAGCGCCTTCAGGTCAGGAAACGATTAATGGCCAGAAAACGGAAAAACAGGATCGATCTGCGGGCTCTCGAGGGGGTGGTGACATTTTTCGGCTCACATCACGCACTAAGAGCGGAAGAGGTGCTGAAAAAAAACGGTCTGCAGGCAGTACTGATCCCCGGCCCGAGGGAGATAAGTCCCAACTGCGGGGTTGCGCTTCGTTTTGAATATTCACGAAGGGCCGAGGTTGAAAGACTTTTTGAACAGTTTTTTGTGCATTACGAGGATATTCATCTGTATCCGGACCAGGGGTGATGTGTTGTATACGGTTATTCATCTGTACCAGGATCAGAGGTGAGGAGATCGGGTGACGAGAAAAGGGTATTTGAAACCATGGCTGTTCGGCATAATTGCCGGGAGCATGGTTGTTTCATTTGAGGCGCTTTTTAATTTTTATCCGCCGTCTGCGTATTCATTCTGCCTTACCTGCCATACACGTGATCTTGTAAACCAGACGGTCAACCTGATCTTCCGAACAAATTTCCAGACGGCACCCATCTCCCACAGGGCTGTTGAGGCGACTTCATTTTTCGTTATTCTCGGTGCATTCATCGCCGCCAGGCGATACCGAGAGTATAGGCTGCAGAAAAGCAACCGTCCGCTGTTATTCTTTGCCGCAGGATTTGTCGTGATGATTTTGGGAATCCTCATTTTCGGCTGTCCGACGAGAATTGCGGTGCGTGTGGGATACGGCGACCTGTACGGTATCATCGCCTTCGTGGGAATGGTTTTTGGTGTCTGGATAGGGACTATTTTGCTGAGAAGAGTGTCTCGTAAGCTGACCTGAAGGCCCCGGCAGAATCCAGAAATACAGCTGCAGCTATATTCGGAATCTTTAAATCAATAAGGCGGTACAATAATGGGAAGGATAGTGCTTACCCTTGCGCTTGCAATTCTGGGGGGCGGAATCGGTTTTCTTGCACAGCGGTCGAGAATGTGCTTTGTTGCCGGGTTCAGGGATTATTTTATAGTCCGTGACAGGGAGCTTCTTTTCGGTATATTCTCGTTTATCGTTACTATCTGGCTTCTTACTTCTGTGCTCTACCCTATGAATATTATCAGGAGCGGTATACCGCAGTATGGAGATGCGGTGATTCGCCGCAGTGTTGAGCACGTTCGGGTTTCGACATCATACATACCGAGCATTCGGGATTTCATTATCGGCGGGCTGGGAGAAGGGACGAATCTTTCGTCTCATTTTCTGAATAAATTCATCTATATTACCTTTGCAGGAGGCCTGATGATAGGATTGGTATCGACGTTGGCCGGCGGCTGTGTATTACGGCAGCACGTTCTTTTTGCGCAGGGAAACATGAATGCACTCTACTACATTGCTGGCTTTTATACGTCGGTGGTGGTATACTATGTGTTCCTGTTCAGGTATGCAGTGCTGCTGTACTAGCCGGGTGTATGGATAACGGTGTTCTTCAGGCATGACTGGATGGAATGTAATGATAACCCATAACATCTTCTCTGACAGGTGCTTTTTAAAACTGTGAAAACACCCTTACTCCGCTCCCCACATTACCACGGTATTTCTCTTTCTTATTGATGCTCTAAATGCTTTATATATCAATTTGTATAAAAACCTCTTAAACCTCAGGACCAGTTGTATTGTTTATCTTGGAATTGGATAAAAATTTAATTAATACTTGACAAGATTTGTTATTACATGGTAAAAGTGGTTAATATGTTTTTCTTTTTGATGAGGTTAAAAATTGGATAAGAATGTTTTATCTCCTGGCTCAAATATCAGAATTGAGAGAGAAAAATCTCAAATTACATTGAGAGAACTTGAAAAAAAAATAAATATAAGTGCAAGTTTTTTATCGCAAGTTGAAACAGGACGGGCATCTCCTTCATTGGCAACTTTAAAAAAAATTGCTGATGCACTTCACACAAGTATAGGAACATTAGTTGGGGAAAATGAAAACTCTAATACAGGTAATCCAATTCTAAGAAAAGAAGAAAGAATTTTAATAGACAAAATGGGTCGTGGTATAAACATAGAACTTCTTGCGGCCAGAAACATAAATAACCAGATGCAGCCCTACACAATTGATTTTGATAAAAATGGTGATTCAGGGGCTGTCAGTCAACACTCAGGTCAGGAAGTAGGATATGTTTTAAAAGGCTCTATAGAACTGAACTATAATAAAATTAAGTATGTACTTAATGTTGGGGATACCTTCTATATAAATGCTAATATTTCCCACCATTTGAAGAATGTATTCAATGGAGCATCTCAGCTATTAATAGTGGCGACTCCGCCATTATTTTAGTATCTGTAATTTTTATATTTAGATAAAGGTTATAATCTATTTTATATGCAAGTTACAGGTGTTCGTTTAAGGCAATAAAACGAATAGATTGTTTAACTATCAAGTTTTATAAAGGAATCAACAAGGAAGGAGGTGAGTATTGTACTTAATATTTTTACTTGATGTAATCTGAAGGTATTAACAAAGAAAAAGATTCAAAATATTATTTAAGAAGGGAGATAAAATTATGCTGAATGGAAAATTAAAAAACATCAAGTTAAGCAAAACTTTGCTAATTGTTTTTTTAGCATTTACATTGATGTCAGCCTTTGGAGTGGTGAATGCAAGCGCAGCACGGGTTAAGTTAAAATTCTCTCATCAAAACAACGTTTATGATGCAGACCAATTGCTGGCAGAAACTTTTAAAAAGGTGGTTGAAGACCGAACAAATGGTCAAATAAGGGTAACTATATATCCTGGAACACTAACTACAAGTGAAGAAGAAGCAATGGAATTTATTAGATCTGGTGCTGTAGATCTTGATACAAATAGTGCTGGGCATATTGCTGGTTTGTATAAGGATATTCAATTTCTACAATTACCATATCTTTTCAAAAGTTCAGAACATTATTATGTTGCACGACAGTCTGGAGTTGTGCAGGAGATACTTAAAGGGGCAGAAAAGGCAACCGGCCTCATTGCTCTAGGCATATATTCAGACTGTAATGGTTTTGCAATTGCGAGCACCAAGCCTATATACAGCATTAATGATTGCAAGGGAATTAAATTACGCTGTATGCAGAATCCACTGTTTGTCGATATTTATCAGGCATTTGATTTTAAAGTGACACCTACCGATTGGGGAGAGCTCTATACCTCTCTTCAAACGGGTCTTGTTCAGGCAAATGATCTTGGTGTGTATTGCCAATATGTTTTCAAATTAAAAGAAGTTGTCAAATGTTATGCTATTTTGAACCAGATGTGGACGCAGAAAATCCTCTTTATTTCACCTAAAGCATGGGCCAAATTGGACAAGAATCAACGTGATATAGTGAAAACAGCAGCGAATGAAGCAATCGAATTAACAGACGAATTTCAATATGTGAGGGAGCAAAAAACTATAGAGAAAGCAAAAAAACAGGGTTACACTATAACGTATCCGGATAAAGCTCCTTTCATAAAAGCTTCAGAAAAAGTATATGAAAAGTGGTTTAAGAAATACCCGCAGTGGAAGACGTGGTACGATGAAATACAATATCTTGATCCGGGATCACGAGCACCCGAGGCGGGATTACCAAAAATTGATTGAGTATTTATGCTCTTCAATAAACAAAGAGAGATAGTAAAATAATTATGGTAAAATTTCCCCCAGATGACCAAAGAAAGGGTACCTGAGGATGAAGCCGCTTGATATGATCTGGGGGAAATTTACCAATGTTAAAACTATTTTAGCGGTATATAATATTACAGTGTTAAAAACAAATGTATCGGGTTTTTGATATAACAGTTTGATGTGTTGATTTATTCCTATGTAAAAATGTCACGATGTTTTCAAATCCTCCACAGAAAAGATCAAATGCCTGTAAAGAGAAGTATAGGTTGTTTCCAATGGAGTTATAGTAATGGGAAATAAGGAAATAAGGAATCATCCATTCAAGATGGTAATGGATCAGTTTTCAGAAAACGTAGAAAAAGTTTTCAGCGTATTTGCAACTGTATTAATGATAGGTATGGCACTTATACTCGGTACTAACATTGTTCTAAGATTTCTAATACATCACTCTATACATTGGTCAAACGAGGTATCGAGATATGCTTACATATATATAGTGCTTTTGGGCACTGCTGTTTCATATAAGACGGGGGGGCATGCGAAAATCGTTTTTGTACATGAAGCTATGTCAAGGAAATTCAAAATTATTTTTAATATTATTCACTATGCAGTAATGCTGTTACTTTCTTTTATTCTTATTATCCCGGGTATACAACATGTAATAAATATGTGGCCGGTTCATGCCCCTGTCCTGACTTTTTTCCCGGTTGGGATAGTCTACATGTCTGTACCGCTCAGTGCCGGCGCTATTTTGGTTTTTGTTATATTAGAAATAATCAATATACATAAGTAATAAAGGATGTATTAATGATATTCATAATATTAATGGTAGTAGGATTCTTCGTTTTACTGGCAATTGGAATTCCTATTCCATTTGCTCTGCTTGTTTCAACATTAATATACTATTTTGGAGCAGGCTTAAATTTAAGCATTGTTGTGATAAGGTTGTTCAGATCGTTTGATTCTTTTGTGCTTTTGGCAATTCCTTTCTTTATTCTGGCAGGCAGGATAATGACTGAGGCAGGTATAAGTGATAGATTGGTGAGGTTGTCTGATTTGATTGTAGGAAGGGTTAAGGGCCATCTGGCATATGTTAACATTGTTGTAAGTATGTTTTTTGGCGGTATTACAGGAACAGCTATATCCGATACAGCGGCTATAGGATCAATATTGATTCCTTCAATGATAAAGGAAGGGTATTCTAAAAAATTCAGTGCAGCAGTTACTGCAGCCTCATCAACAATGGGTCCTATTATTCCTCCAAGCCTTATGTTTATTATATATGGGTCTATAGCGCAGGTCTCAATTAGAGACCTATTTCTCGCCGGCGCCATACCGGGTGCCATGGTTGGGCTGTTTCAAATAGCTGTAGTGAAAATAGAAGGATTAAGGTATGATTTTCCCAAGAGGAAAAATAAAATTGAAGCGAATGAAGCTTTTAAAATAATTAAGGACGCTGGTTTAGCTTTATTATTACCCATAATAATTTTAGGCGGCATTCTCCTTGGTATAGTGAGCCCTACTGAAGCTGCTGTTGTAGCAACATTTTATGCTATATTTATCGCAGTTTTTGTATATCACACTTTAACCTTTAAAAAACTTTTATCTGTCATAAAAGATGCTGCAATTGAAACGGGAAGTGTTTCTATTATTATAGCATCTGCTGCCTTATTTGGATGGGCCTTATCTAATGAACAGGTGCCTCAAAAATTTGCTGAAATGTTAATTGCAAATATTTCCTCTAAATGGCAGATATTATTACTGATAAATCTTATGCTGTTTGTTTTGGGTATGTTTATGGATAGTATACCGGCAATTATGATAGTGACACCGGTTTTTATTCCTTTGTTTAATATGCTTCATATCAGCCCCTTACATGCAGGTCTTTTTATGTGTATAAACCTTATTACAGGTCTGGCTACTCCACCAGTAGGATGTTGTTTATTTGCCGCTTCAGTTATTTCTGAAGAATCTATGGAGAGAATTAGCAAAGCGATTTTACCGTTCCTGCTTGCTAATGTTACAGTCGTGTTTTTAGTTACCTATATACCATCTATTACTTTAATCATTCCGTCTCTTTTTAAGTAGGATCTGAAAATTTGGCTGCCAAAAGCAGAAGTCAATTACACAATCTCTAAAATAATGGCTCACAAGAAATTAGGAGCTTTAAATCATAGATGGAGGAATCTCAAATGCCGGGTGAAAAAGTTCTATACTTATCGAAGGAAAATGTAGAATTGTTGAATATTTCTATAAAAGATGTAATCGATGTGCTTGAGAGGATGTTCAAGGAAAAGGGTAAAGGTAATGTTGAAATGCCTCCAAAACCTGGAATTCACACAAGAAAGGATGCGTTTATTCATGCTATGCCTGCGTATATCCCTTCAATGGATTCTGCAGGCTTAAAATGGGTGGGCGGGTATCCTGAAAATTATAAGAAAAACTTGCCCTATATTACAGGTCTTTTAATATTAAACGATCCTGAGACCGGTGTACCCCTAGCAATTATGGATTGTACATGGATTACAGCCATTCGCACAGGTGCTGCTACCGCTGTTGCCGCAAAGTATCTGGCAAGGCAGAATGCAGAAGTTATAGGTATATTAGGATGTGGAGTACAGGGGGAGAGTAACCTGGTTGCATTAAATGAAGTTTGTTCTATTAAAGAGGTAAAGGTTTATGACACTCTCAATGTAAAGTCGGAAGCGTACAGTACCACTTTGGGTGAAAAACTCGGTATTGATATTGAAGTGAAAAGAAATGTAAGGGATACGGTTGAAGGCAGCGATATAGTGGTGACTGCGGGTCCTTTTTTAGCAAATCCTGATCCTGTTATTGAATATTTGTGGTTAAAAGAGGGTGTTTTTTGCTGCCCTCTTGATCTAGATTCATACTTTAAACCGGAAATATTCTCTAAATCGGACCTTCTCTGTACAGACGATCTTGGTCAGTTTCATCATTTTAGAGAAGAGGGATTTTTTTCGGGTGCACCTGAAAGGATACTGGATCTTGGGGACATAGTGTGTGGGAAAAGCCCAAAAAGAGAAAACGAGAAGCAAATAATAACATCGATAAATATAGGAATTGCGCTTGAAGATATGGCAGTCGCTCCACTGGTTTATCAAAGGGCAAAAGTGAACAATATAGGTATCTGGCTTGACCTGTGAACCCTGTGAATATGTTAAGCTATAAACAATAATTAGGATGCCTGAAACGATCGAGATGAAGAAACGCAATTTACTGGAACTAAAAATTCAAAAATATATTAAAAATGTGCTTTTAGAACATTTTGGTCTACCCCTGAATACACTCTATAAAATTGAAGATACAATTATCTCAAATTACAACATAAACCACGTTATTCAATTGGTGCATAAAAGGTATGTATTAAGGCTTAATGTCGAGAAGCAGAGTGGATTGTCTCATCAAATAGAATATGAGTACAAGACACTCGAGTATTTAGCTGATTACGGGATAGTGCCAAAACCGTATCTTGTTGATAACACTAAAAGGTGGTTGCCCTTTGGCTTTCTCGTTCAAGAATATTTACCTGGAAAACATTTGGATTACGACGAAATTGAGGGAATCGGGGAGGCAGCGGCAGTGCTCGCCACTCTTCACCGTATAGCTCTCCCGACGGAAAAATTCCTGATTATGTGGGATGATCCACTGAAGGACTCTCTTAAAGAAATTACTCGCATGCTGTCTGGCTATGCTGAAAGGAAGTCGAGAGACAGAGAGCTGGTCAAGGCGGGGAGTAAACTTCAAAAAAAACTTGAAGTAAGTGCAGATATAAACGGGAAGCATTTTAAAGCGGTAAGTATTATACATACTGATGTTGTGAATGATAATTTTATACGATCTCCAGAAGGGATAAAGATTATTGATTGGGAGAAGCCCAGGATAGACGATGGGACTTATGATGTGTGTGTCTTTTTAGGGAAACCTCCACAGATATGGGGTGCATCGAGACTTATGGACAAGGGAGAGAGGGAGTATTTTATACACAAATACTGCCGAAGTGGTGGATATGAGCAAGGTGAAATAGAGGAGAAAGTAAGGATTCGTCAACCTTTTGTATCGTTTCGCTGGGTGTTATGGGGAGCGCATAGAACGGCTGATTTTGATGAGGGAATGATATCATCTGAGCTAGGGGAATTTCACTCGATAAATTATAAGAGGTACAAGCAGACTGCGTCAGTTGAGAATATTGAAAGGTTGATGGAAGTTGTAATATAAACTGCACCGAATTTGTTGATAAAACCATAACTTCAAGGAGTGCATTATATGAAAAAAGTCATGATTGTAGGACTTGGCGAATTAGGGAGTAATGTGTATCAGCTTCTATTGAACAGTGGTGCACCGTTGAAGATTGTCACTGCTGATGTTAATGAGGATACAGGGATCAGAAAAACAAACCTCATGAAGTACGTGGCCGGTCAGATGGGGATAGACCGCGAGGTAGAGTTTGTAAAGGTAGATCTTTTCAATATTGATGAAACGGCAAGTACTATCGATATTGTGGATCCTGATATCATTTATTCGGCAGCAACTCTACAATCCTGGTGGGTTATTACGACTCTTCCCAAAAAAGTTTTTGACAAGCTTGACGAAGCGCGTTTTGGTCCCTGGCTTCCCATGCATCTAACCCTGGTGCACAAGCTCATGCAGGCAGTAAAAGCGTCGGGAAGGAACCCGATTGTGATAAACTCTTCATTTCCTGACGTGACGCATAATGTGCTGAGCAAGATAGGGTTATCGCCTCACATGGGGATTGGCAATATTCATAATGTGGTGCAGCCCATTCGCAACTCAATAGCTGATCTCGAAGGAGTACCGGTTCAGAGTGTGACGGTGTATTTGTATCTTGCTCATTATGTAAGCCATTATATACCGAGATTTGGGACTGCTGGGGGTTCTCCATATATCATGAAGGTTGTGGTTGATGGGCGTAAGAGGGATGATATTAACCATGAAGAGGTATTTGCGGCGCTTCCGAAGAGCAGGCGGCGGTCGGGAGGATTAACCGGCCAGATACTGACTGCGTCATCGGCGGCTGCTATTGTTCGGGCTGTTGCTACGGACAGTCAAGAGCTTTTACATTCTCCAGGTATAGATGGTCTTCCTGGAGGTTATGCGGCGAGAATTGGAGAAAACGGTGCAAAGATTGTACTTCCTGAAGGCGTTGAGATGAAAGATGTTATAAAAACGAATGAAGAAGGGAACAGGTATGATGGGATTGAAGAGATCCTTGACGATGGAACTGTGGTAAACACGGACAAAGAGATGGCTATAATGAAGAACATTGTGGGCTACGAATGTAAGAGGATGACGATAGACGAGAGTGAGGAGCGATCAAACGAAATCAGGGCAAAGTTTGGGGATTTTGCTGCGAAATTCAAATAATTGAATTTAACCAAGCGATAAATATTTATAAACCTGCAGGAGGGTATTTTAATGTCTAAAGTTGCTGTATTGGGAGGGGGACACGGGGCTCACACAATAGCGGCTGATCTGAGCTTGAGAGGGTTTCAGGTTAAACTGTTCGAGATGGAGAGGTTTGAGAAAAACATCAGAAAGGTTCTTTCAACAAAGGAAATAGAAATCTATGGTGATATTTCGAAACATGGTGTTGCCAGGCTTGAAGATGTGACTCTGGATATTGATAGGGCCATAAAAGAAGCAGAGTTCATATTCATACCTGTGCCGGCCTATGCTCATGAGGTGTATGCCAGGCTTCTTGCTGATAAGGTATCTGAGGATCAAATAATTGTTCTTTTTCCCGGTACTTTTGGGACGTTAGAGTTTAAAAACATTTTTCAAAAGCAGGGAAATAAAAAGGATGTAATCCTCGTCGAGGCAGACACCCTTCCCTACGCAACCCGGGTGGTGAATGAAGGTGAGGTCAGGGTGTTTAAGTCTCTTGACAAAATAGGTTTAGCTGTTATGCCTTCGAAGCAAACTGAAGGGATTGTTGAAAAACTCTCTCAATTCTATCCCTTTGAAGCATACTCAAATGTCCTTGAATGTGGGTTGAGTAGCTTGAATCCAGTGCTTCACATTGGGGCTGTTGTGCTCAATATAGGAAGAATTGAATATACGGCAAAGACGACATTCTACCTTTATGAGCAGGGGTATACGAAGTCGACTGCCAGGGTGTGCGAACAGGTTGATGCTGAGCGGATGGCAATCGGAAAAAAATTGGGGTTTAACCTTCTCTCAGTTTCCGATTCCTTGTATAGGGACGGCTTCAGTCCGAAAGGGACTCTCTGGCAGGCAATAAAAGCCTGTGAAGGATTAACGCCTATTGAGGGACCGAATTCTATAGATACACGATATTTAAAAGAAGACACTCCGTACGGATTTGTGCCCTGGTCGCAGCTTGGCAGACAATTGGGAGTGGAAACTCCAACTATCGATGCCCTCATTCATATAGTTTCAATAGTATATGATAAGAATTATAATATTGAAGGGAGAACACTCGAAAAACTTGGACTTGATGGTATGACGGCCGATGAGATGTTGATTTATGTAAATGAGGGGATTAACAAATAAGTTAAATAAGGGCCAATAACATGGTTTTTACCAAAAAACCAGTATAGACCATGAACATCAATCTTTCTTTCATAGATCAGGATTTGCACATATATTATAATAGATTGTGAATATGACGAGAGAAAAACTAATTTCATACTGGACAGAAAGCTCGGAGCAAGATTTTCAAGCTATGGGGCACCTGTTTGAAACAGGCGACTATCACTGGTCACTTTTTATCGGGCATCTGGTTCTTGAAAAGTTGCTCAAGGCATATTATGTGAAGCATCTTGGTGAAAATCCACCCTTTATTCACGATCTATTACGTTTGGTAGAAAAAGTGGATTTAGAAATTAGTGAAAAACGTAAGGATATGCTGGACACCATAACAGGTTTTAACATAAATACTCGATATAACGATTATAAACAAAGCTTTCATAATAAATGTACCAGGGGATACACGGGAAAATGGATAAAAAATATTAAGGAATTACGAGCATGGATCAAAGAACAGCTATCCAAATAGTAAATAAGTATCTGAATTACTTGAAGAAAAAAAAATATAAAATAACAAAGGCCTACCTCTTTGGCTCATACGCCAGAGGTATGTATGATGAGGACAGTGATATAGATATAGCCCTAGTCATGGAAAATATTAATGATCATTTTGATACACAGATTAATCTGATGAAACTGAGAAGAAAAATTGATACCAGAATTGAGCCTCATCCATTTGGAGCTGAGGAATTTAATGAGTCGTATCCATTTGTTTTTGAGATTCTTAAGACGGGAATTGAAGTGTAAGTATACATTTTACATTGTAATGATTAACATGAGGATTATTGATGACGCACAAAGAAAGATTTCTTACGGCAATCAACCATGAGGAGCCCGACAGGGTGCCGATCGACGTATGGTACACCCCTGAAGCTGAAAGAAAGCTCCTCTCATATCTCGGAGAGGACACGGAAAAGCTTTCACTGTATGCAGCGGACGGAGGCTATCTCCCCCATCTAATGGGGCACGATTTTTTAATCACCTGGATCGGACCCTGCACGAGCTACTATATGATAGATGAACCCGAATACTACGACGAGTGGGGCATCAAGTGGCGGTGGGTGGATACCGATACGGGAAATCGATATACCGAAATGGTCGGGCGGCCCATGGCCGATACAGACGATATAGATACAGTCAAAATGCCCGATTTCAAGGACGAGAAGCGGTATACGGATTCAAAGGAGATGA